>JABXIC010000040.1 GCA_013373265.1 Methylocystaceae bacterium
ATCGGTTCCTGAAAGATCATTGCCATTTCAGACCCGCGTAAAGTACGCATTTCTGATTCAGGTATTTTAAGAATATCGCGACCCTGGAATAAAATTTCACCATTGGATATGCGCCCGGGTGGCATATCAAGCAATCCCATAATCGACAGACTGGTTACGGACTTGCCGGATCCTGATTCACCAACAATCCCTAGTGTTTCGCCTTTATCAATATGGAAATTAAGACCATCAACGGAACGAACAACCCCGTCTTCTGTAGAAAATTCGACTTTAAGGTCTTTGACCTCAAGAAGATGTTGAGTATTGTTTTGGCTCATTTCTATCTCCGGTTCTTCGCACGTGGGTCAACTTCGTCACGCAGCCAATCCGCCAGCAGATTGAGACTGATCACAATACTGATGAGTACCGCTCCGGGGAAAAGGATCAGATACCACATATTGGCATAAATATAGTCCTTACCTTGGGCGATCATCATGCCTAAAGAAGGCTCGGTGATGGGAACACCAATCCCTAAGAAGCTTAGGGTCGACTCAAGCATAATGACCACGCCGAAATCGATCGCAATAATGACAAGCAATGGCGATATGGCATTGGGGACGATATGTCTGAATGCGACCCGCATGTGAGAGGCGCCAATCACGCGGGCACCTGTGACGTAATCTTCTTCCCTGACGCTTAAGACTGAACTGCGCATGGTACGTGCATATTGTACCCAGCCGGAAAAAGAGATGGCAAAAATAACAAGAAAGATATTACCGCTGTTAAAAAGGCCAAGAAACAACATGGCAATCAATGTGGTGGAAAATGACAATAAAGAATCACCAATACGCATCATCACCATGTCAACCCAACCGCCTAAATAACCGGTTAAAAGGCCAATCGTTGTCCCAATGAACCCTGAAAGAAGAACGGTACTGATCCCAACAAACATAGAAATACGTGTTCCATAGAGCATCGTGCTTAGGATATCGCGTCCTTGAACATCGGTACCTAACAGGAAAGGCGCATGCCCCCCTTCTTCCCAGATTGGTGGAATAAGTGAATTAGAGATATCAATCGCCGTCAGGTCATATGGGTTTTGTGGCGCGATGAGTGGCGCGAACAAGGCACAAAATGTAATGATGACGAGAACCAATGCACCTGCGACGGCAAGTCTATGATTAAGAAACCTGAGCAACAGCTTGTAGTTTTGTGAATTTCTTTTTACTGCAATGTTAGTCATAGCGTATCCGTGGATTGAGGAATGCGTAAGTGATGTCAACTATGGTGTTTAACAAGACAACTAATGTGGCAATCAGAATGATGTATGAAGCAATGATGGGAAAATCTGAATCAAAGATCGCGGCAAGCAAAAGATTACCTGTCCCAGGCCATTGGAAAATACTCTCAGTCACGATCGAGAAACCGATCAACTGACCAAACTGCAACCCAATGATCGTAACAACGGGGATGAGAACATTGCGCAAAGCATGTTTGAACAGGACACTTATATGTCCTAATCCTTTGGCGCGTGCGGTTCTAATATAGTCAGAACGTAGCGCTTCTTGCATGCCACTGCGTGTCAATCGAAACAAAAGCGAAAGCTGCAACATGCCAAGGGTGAAGGCCGGCAAGATCAAATGTTTTAACCCATCAAGTGTTAAAAATCCCGTTTGCCAGCCCCACGGCAGTTCAACAAGCTCGCCCCGGCCAAGGGGAGGTAAGATCGGGAAGATAACCGCAAAGACGAGTATTAAAGAAATACCAACGGCAAAGCTTGGCAAAGAAACACCGAATAACGCGCCGAATGCGATAAACTTACTAAATGCGGAACGCGGGAAAGCGGCAACCAGCACACCGAATGTCACGCCGAAGAATATCGCGATAACTTCCGCAGCAAGGGCAAGTTCAATACTGGCAGGTAGGCGTTGAAACACAATTTCTGCAGCCGGCAAACGGGCCATATAAGACATGCCGAAATTGCCGTGAACAGCATTATTTATGAAATTAAAATATTGAATATAGATTGGTTGATCCAGCCCGAGAGCATGGCGCACTTCAGCGAGCTCAGCTTGGGTGGCGTATTGTCCGGCCATTGCCGTTACGGGATCGCCTAAAAATTGGAAAATGATAAATCCAAGAGATGAAACGATAAGCAGAACAATAAGCCCTTGCGCCAACCGTTTCGAAATATATTTCCACATGGTCTATTATGCCTAAAACAAAATTGATAAAATTTGGGAGTTCAACAAATGATGCGTTGTCAAACTCCCAAATAGGTTGACCGAGGGATTAGCCTTTTTTACCGATCTGTTTAAATACGATCCAAGTATCTGGACGTGGTTTGAAATCAAACCCTTTTGCATTTGTTATCGCATATAGGTCCATTTGGTAGTGAAGCGGAATGAAACCAAACGCATCTTGCAATTTTACGCCAAGTTCCTGTAACACTTTGGCACGTTCTTTAGGGTCAATTGTATTTGAAGCTTTTTCAGCAATCGCATCCAATTCCGGGTTAGAATAGTTGGCTGCATTCCATGTGCCCGTCCCTTTGGTTTCATCATATGTATGCAAAAGTTTTGCAAAAGAACGTCCAAAGTCATAAGAACCATCAAACCAACCCAGAAGATAGAATTCTGGTTTATGTTGTTTATATTCATCGAAAATAATTGATTTCGGTTTAGCGTCTACTTTTACTTTGATGCCGACTTTTGCCAAGTCAGCCGCAACCGCTGCCAGAATTTTTTCATCATTTACATAACGGTTGTTGGGACCTGAAAGTGTAATGTCAAAACCGTTAGGATAACCCGCTTCAGCGAGTAATTTACGTGATAGCTCAGGATCGTATTTTGCACGTTTGATTGCAGGGTTATAACCTACTGTAGCAGGATCAGAAACTTGTGCAGCCGGTGCTGCAAAACCAAACATCACTTTTTGAATGATTTTCTCTTCATTGATGGCATGGGCAATCGCTTCACGCACACGCAGGTCAGCCCCGGGCTTTCCTTTTGCATTCGTCAGACCTAAGAAGATTGCACGACGTGCAGGGCGTTTAACCAGTGTCAGCTTCGGGTTTTTCTCAAGAACTTTAACGCCTTCAACGGGAACGCCTTGTAAAACGTCGACTGTGCCACTCATGATCGATGCCATGGCGGTTGAACCTTCAACGGCTGGGCGGATTGTGGCTTCTTTAATTTCAGGCGCACCTTCCCAATAATTAGGATTGGCTTTTAACTTAACGTGGCTACCTTTGACCCATTCAGCCAAACTGTAAGCACCCGTTCCAATTGGATGTTGACCAACATCACCGGGTTTCCGGTTTTCGGTTGATTCTTTATCCATCATAAAGATTTGATGAAGATTTTGATCAAAGAATGGAACAGGAACAACGGTTTTAACTTCAACCGTCCAAGGATCGCCATCAACTGTCGTTACGGACTCAATTTGTTTTCCGAAATTTACAAAAGCGGAAAGCTCTGGTGTTGCAATTCGTTTGAATGAAAAGATGACATCATCAGCTGTGAAATCATTACCGTTTTGGAATTTGACGCCTTGACGTAACTTGAAACGCCAGGTGAGGGCATCTACACGTTCCCAAGATTCAGCAAGGGCAGGTATTAACTTACCAGACGCATCACGCTGCAAAAGACCATCAAAAATATTGGCCATGACGGACAGGTTTGAATCAGTGCTTGCCCCATTCGGCTCCATTGTCTGTACATCAGCAGGCACACCAACAGAAATGCCCGCTGCATGCACATTCGTGAGGGGGGTGAAGCTCGCAATTGCTCCGGCGGCCAGTAAAGTTAAGAAGGGTATTTTCCGCATAAGGCTACTCCAAAAAAAGCTCGAAAGAAGAAAGTAAAGTTTGACAGGAATTATTACATTGTAATATGTTTTAATTCATAGTAATTTTAGCTAGATTTGATAACAGGGTCAATTTAAAAAATAAAAGGGAAATCATCATGAAAAAACAAGGATCTAGGACCCTTTTTGTCAATGCCGTGGAAAAAGGCTTTCAGGTTTTGTCGGCATTTCGTCGTGCCCAACGTGAAATTGGAGCCTCTGATCTAAGTTTGACAGAAATTGCTCAATTTTGTGAATTTGACACAAGCACAGCTCAGCGTTTTACCAATACGCTGGTTGAGCTCGGTTATCTGGAAAAAGACGAAAGAACAAAACATTATCGACCAAGTATAAAGCTGTTAGATCTCTCTTATACCTATCTTGTTCAAAGCAAATTGGCGGAAGCGGCCATGCCGACTCTTATTGAAGTCAGCCGAAAGTTAGATACATCAATTAATCTATGTGAATTACATGATACGGAAATTGTATATACGATACGGATTCCCCATGAAAAGAGAGCTTACCGAACGACAATTCCGGGAAGGCGCGTTCCGGCATCCTGCACATCTGGCGGCATTGCCATTTTGTCCCATCGACGAGAAGAAGAAGTCAATGCGATTTTGGAAGCTTCTGAAATGCGCGCATACACCGAGTGGACCATTACGGACATGGATAAGATAAGAGAGAAAATAGAACTTGCCCGTAAAAATTCTTATCACATGAGTATTCAACAAATGGTGCCGGGGGAAATTAGTACAGCTTCACCTATTCTAGATGCAAACGGTTATGCGTTAGCTTCTGTGCAAATCCCTGTCTATATGCCGAAATGGACAGTTGAAATGATTGAAGAAAAAATTGTTCCCCTTGTGATGGGGGCTGCCCAGGAAATTTCACGAGCTCTTTTATAATGAAATAATCTTAATTTGGTTTTTAAGATTTTAAAGCAGGTTTGACAAAGACTGTGCGTTTCTTTTATTCAAGACACAATGACATTCCGTCAGAATGGACAGGGCAATCGATTCAGGTAAATCGCCGCCGATATCCAGCCCTGCAGGGCTGGCGATTTTTATGGTACAAGCATCTGTCGATAGACCAGCCACGTCCATCACTTCTTTCTGACGATGTAAAGGGCCAAGCAGGGCGAGATACTTGAGAGAAGGGACATTATGCAAATGCTTCAGCCCCTCAGCATCAAGAGAGACACTATGGGCCATTAAGATAACCGCATCAACGCGCGTTTCTATGGCATAAGCAGACAAGTCGTCTCCCATTGATCTTTGAATATGATCAGCGAGTGGGAAAAACTCTTTTCTGGCATTTGCGGGACGCGGGTCCACAAGGGACACCCTCCAGCCGAGTTGTTTTGCCAGATCAACAACAGGAACCGCATCTATGCCAGCCCCGACAATCAATAAATGTGGGTCTGGCGTTATACTTGTTTCCAGCCAAAGGCCTGTGTCATCTTCTATTAAAGCACTTTGATGGGCATCACAGTTAACATCCGTTGACTCAGTCAGCTTGAAACTTGCCCGTGGGGGAAGATCAGTTGAGATCAGTTGACGATAAATCCCGGCTTTTCGCTCGTTCAAAGCATTTCTGAGGTAAGGCAGTTCTAAGTCATTTTCGGCTGTGATGGGTTGCAAAATAATATGAACAACACCACCACATCCAAGTCCGATTTGAAAAGCTAGATCGTCTTCATCCATGGAATCATAACTGACGATCGTGCATTTACCTGTTTGCATGACACGTTTGGCATTGAGCTTAATATCGGCTTCTAAACAGCCGCCGCTCAATAACCCATATTGCGTGCCATGACCATCAATCAACATCATCGCGCCGGCTTTACGATAAGCGGATTTTTCAGTTTTGAAAATTGTCGCCAATACCCATTGTGTTTGGGCTTTATTTTGAAACCAATGGTTTAAAGCTTGCGATAAATGATTCGTCATTTTAAAGGCCCTGTTTTATGACCTCACGACGGTGGGTAAAACAGATGCTGGCGGTGTGTTACGGCTGCGTTGTGTTCTGACAATACCGTCAATGATCGTCATGCCAATACCGGGAAGATCACCCAATTCAATACTTTCAAGGATTGTTTTACCCGCACTATGTTGGGCTTTATCCATAATCACGAAATCAGCAGATTTACCCACTGCGATGATACCACAATCCAAATCACGCATCTTGGCTGTATTGCCAGTGGCCATACAGATGGCTTGTTCAGCAGGGAGATCGCCAAGAGAAGAGAGCATGGAAATCATGCGCAGAATACCAAGCGGTTGAACGCCAGAACCTGCAGGACCGTCTGTACCCAGAATAACACGTTCCAATTGCTTGATTTCGCGCGCCGTGCGCAAGGCCAAAAGTCCGGCACGTTCATTGCCGTTGTGAACAATTTCAATGCCGCGTGAACAACTTTCACACAAACAAGTAATTTGATTATCAGGTAACGCCGTGTGTCCACCGTTGATGTGACCAATGATATCGGCATCAGCTTCCAAGACCACGTCTTTATCAATCAGACCAGACCCCGGAATAGAAGGCCCGCCTGTATGAATGGTGCTTTGAATGCCGTATTTTCGTGCCCAAGCGACCATTTCTTTGGCTTCGTATCCGGCTTTAACGCTACCAAGGCCAACTTCACCCAACAGTTTAACGCCTGCTTCAGCGAGTTCTTTAAAATCGTTTTCTTCCATGCCTTGTTCAATGACAGGAGCCCCCGCAATCACTTTAACCCCACTGGGGCGGAAGTTGTCGAAGGCACGTTGTGAGGCAATCGCCATGGCCTTTAATCCGACAATATCTTTTGGGCGACCGGGCATATGAACTTCCCCGGCAGAGATCATGGTTGTCACGCCACCGTTTAAGGAGCTTTCAATCCAGTTCATTTGATTTTGTCGTGGGGTCCAGTCCCCTGCAACAGGGTGAACGTGGCTATCAATCAAGCCCGGGGTAACCGTCGTTCCCATGGCATCAACCACAACAGAGGCGCTATCGACATCAATATCTTTTTCATAGCCGATCTGCTTTATGAGGCCGTCTTCAACCAAAATTGTATCAGCGCTCAAAACCGGATTATCTAAGTCACCACTCAGAAGCAATCCGATGTTTTTAACAACCATTGTGTTTGTTTGTGAACTCATTTGAAGACCTCTCATTTTTAAGAATTATTTTCCCTGAAAAGCAAAGGATGTGCAGATGTGCGCATCAGTGCCCGAGAAAGAAAAAATTGAGATGAGCAGGGCCTCAAGCGTGTTAAATGTAAGAATGAACACAGACAGCTCATCAATAGAAAGAGGATATATTTTTTGTTTGTGTACTGTCAATTTTTATTTCATCTGGAAAACTTAATTCTTCTGGCAGAACTTGTTTAAAATAATATGGGTTGGCTTGTTGCTTTTTTTATCGGCCTCATTTTTTTGTTTGTAGACATACAAAAATTCTGATAATTTAAACGTAATATCAAATGTTCTCTATCCCAAAGAAGTGGTTCAAACAAACCCCCGGAGGCATCTTTAAATGCGCAAATATTTCGAAATCAATCTTTCCACACAATCTGTCGACAGTAAAACATTAAGCGGTGCTGAGCTCGCGCGTGCAGGGCGGTATCTCATTGCTAAAACTTTACTCGAAGAAAATGTCGCCGATGTTGATCCTCTTTCACCTGAAAACCCGTTGATCTTTTCTGCTGGCCCGTTTGCCGGATCAAATTTTTCAAATGGTAATCGCTTAAGTGTCGGCTGCAAAAGCCCCTTGACCGGAGGGATTAAGGAAGCCAATACCGGGGGGACTTTTGGTTTTGCTTTGGGACAGTTGGAAATTTCCGGCATTACGTTGCGCGATGCCTCCCCTGAATGGGTGGTGATCCGGATTACGAAAGATCACGAAATCACGTTCGAAAGTGCAGAGCCCTATCTTGGTAAAGGGAACTTTGAAGCTAGTGCCTTGTTGCACGAAAAATACGGCGATAAAGTGAGTATCGCCTTATGTGGTCCTGTGGGTGAATATCAGGGCTTAACGGCAGGTATCGCCTTTACGGACCCTGAAAAAAGACCCGTGCGTCTGGCGGCACGTGGTGGTGTTGGGGCTGTCATGGGGGCCAAGAAGGTCAAAGCGATTGTCATTGATCGCAATAAAATGCCTCCGTTTGAAGATCGCAAAAAATATATGGGCACCCTTAAAGAATATGGCAAACTGCTTAAAGAACAGCCCGTTATTGAAAACTTCGGTAAGCTCGGCACCGCGATGGTTGGTGATTTTACAAACACCGTTGGCGGCATGCCTGTGCGCAACTTCAGTTCTGGACAAGTCAAAGCCCCGGAAGAGGGGCCGCTTGAAGTTGGGGGGCAGTTTATTGCACAACTCAATTCGTCACGCGGTGGTGAAACCACGCATGCTTGTATGCCCGGCTGTATGATCAAATGCAGTAACGTATATGCGGATGAACAGGGCGAAGAAATCTGTTCACCACTGGAATATGAAACAATTGGTTTAATGGGCACAAACTGTGGATTAGATCATCCCGACCAAATTGCCCGTGTGAACCATATAGCCAATGATCTCGGCGTTGATAGTATCGAGACAGGGGCCATGATCGGTGTTCTTATGGAAGCCGGTGTTGGTGAATTTGGTGATGAAGCTTTCATCAAAGAAGTGCTCGGTGAAATGCTGGTTGGTTCTGAAAAAGGCCGTCTATATGCACAAGGCACGGAACGTGTCGGCAAGCATTTTGATGTCAAACGTATCCCGGTTATCAAAAAACAAGCCCTGAGTGCCTATGACCCGCGCGTGATTGAGATCACAGGCGTCACCATGATGTTGTCTGCCCAAGGGGCTGATCATACGGCGGGCAATATGCATTCTGTGGATTGCACAGGTAAAACAACAGAAGAAGTCACTGAAATGAGTTTGGGCGCACAGAAAAACAGTGCGGCTGCGGACTCTATGGGACTATGTATCTTCGGTCGATCCGTGACAGAAACAAATTCTCAATTGATTGTTGATGCGATTAACGCGGCATTTGGTTGTGATTTACCACCCTCTTTCATTCTTGAAACAGGCGTGGAAACTTTAAAAATGGAACATGCTTTTAATAAGCAAGCAGGTTTTGACATTGATGATGATGCCTTACCGAGCTTCTTCTATGATGAAGCACTTGCACCGTCTCTTAAAGTTGCACGGCACTCAGCCGTTGATACAAATAAAACGCGCGACATGCACCTGTAACGAAAAAAGGCCCTTATATCAAATAAGGGCCTTTTAAATAAACAGGATATCACGTTAAATTTTGCAATATATCCAATAACTTGTTTCTATTTGCTTGCGTGATCGGGCGCAATGTTTCTTCTGTTATCTCTTGGCCAAGGGGAATAAGTTTTTCTGCTAAATCTTTCCCTTCAGGACTTAAACTCACAAGCAGTCGGCGTGAGTCTGACTCATCAGTAGAGATTTGAACGAGATTTTTTTTGTTAAGTCTGTCAACGACGCCCTTGATCGTTGCGGCATCCATGGCGATATGGCGCCCTAATTGATTTTGCGAACAGGTTCCGATTTCGTACAGTTTAACCAAAGCTGCAAACTGGGTTGTTGTCAGCTTATTTTTCATGCGTTCTGAAAATATATTATTGTGACGTTGCATCACTTGACGCAGCAGAAAACCAATTTGTTTTTCTAATTTATAAGTCTTGATTATTTCTTGATCGCTCAAACCATTTGGCTTTCAGAATTGTTAATGTACGAACGGCAACTTAATGTAAAAGTTGTAGAGAATCAAGCGAAGCCTAATGGCTCCGCCTGATTATAATTATACCGCTAAATATGCGTTTTTGATTTCGTCATTTTTATCGAGGTCTGCCATCGTGCCTTCGTATCTGATTTCACCTTTTTCAATGATATAGGCTCTGTCAGAAATAAGTCGGGCAAAGTGCAGGTTTTGTTCGGAAATGATGATGCTCAGACCATGTTTTTTCATTTCCAGAATGGCATTCGCCATTTCTTCCACGATTTTGGGAGACAAGCCTTCTGAAGGTTCATCCAGTAAAACCATCGACGGATTGCCCATCAAGGTGCGCGCAATCGTCAGCATCTGTTGTTCACCACCGGACATTTGACCACCCGGGCGGTGGCGCATTTCTGCCAGATTGGGGAATAATGTAAACAACATTTCTTCTGTCCAGCCCCGCACACCGTCTCTTTCGTCCTGCTTGCCAACCAGCAGGTTTTCTTCAACGGTCAGATCGGTGAAAATGCGACGGTCTTCGGGGACATAACCTAAGCCCAAACGAATAATTTCATGAGTCGGCTTATCGCTGATTTCCTGATCATCAAAAATGATTGATCCTTTACACCGTTCCACCAGACCCACAAGGCTGGCGAAGGTTGTCGACTTGCCAGCCCCGTTTCGGCCCAGCAGAGCAACAACTTCACTGGCATTGGCTTTGAGGTGAACATTATTGAGGATATGCGCACCGCCGTAATAGCTGTTTAAGCCATGTACATCTAACTTTGATTTCATGTTATGCATTCCCCACTAATTCTTCATCGTAAACAGCGCCTGTACCAAGATAAATGGACTGAACTTCTTCATTTTCACGTATCTCACTTGGCAAGCCCAAGGCGATGACCTCACCGCGATTAAGGACCATCACGCGGTTGGCATGACTAAAGACAACGTCCATGTCGTGTTCCGTAAACAAAACACTGATGCCTTTGTCTTTCACGATATCCGCTGTTAATTGCATCAAGGCAATGCGCTCATTCGGGGCCATGCCGGCAGCAGGTTCATCCATCAACAAGATTTTAGGATCATTGGCTAACGCAATAGCCAATTCTAATCTTTTAACATCGCCATATGCCAGCATACCGCACGGACGATTGGCCTGGTCTTCCATGGAAACCAGTTCCAGAAGTTCATAAGCTTCTTCTTTGTAAAGAGACCCGGCAAAAGGCAACATAGATAACAAGCGTTTGTGATAAGAAATAATGGCCATTTGCACATTTTCAATCACGCTCATGGATGTAAATGTTGCTGCAATTTGAAAGGTCCGTCCAACGCCCTTGCGCCATACTTGACGCGGTTGTAGGCCAATGATTTCTTCATCAAACAGTTTGATGCTGCCTGCATCTGCGGCAAGCTGCCCATTGAGCATATTAAAACACGTGCTTTTGCCAGCACCATTTGGACCAATCAAAGCAAGAAGCTCACCTTTTTGCACTTCAAAATCTACATTATTGACTGCTTTGACGCCGCCAAAATATTTTGAAAGTCCTTTAACGACAAGAGAACTCATTGTTTTTCCTCCGCAATATCTTCTTCTTTGGAACCAAAACGCTCAAGAAAGAACCCGACAATCCCTTGTGGGAACGCAACAACGAGGATCACAATAAAGGCACCAAGGATGATTTTCCAAAATTCAGTATGGCTGATGATGATCGTCGATAGGGCTTTGAAGACACCCGCACCGATAATAGGTCCGGCGACGGTCTGAATACCGCCCAACAAAACCATGACCAATCCATCAACAGACAGGGGAATGGAAATGTAATCAGGGAAGACACTGCCTTTGAGGTAAGCGTAAAGCACACCGGCTAAGCCAGAAAAACTACCTGCCAGGACAAAACCAAACCATTGAATGCGCAATCGATCGATACCGATTGCATCCGCACGTAACAAGGAGTCTCTACAGCCGCGCAAAGTGTAACCGAAGGGAGAGAAAATGATACGGCGGATCGCATAGAGCGCGGCAATCACAATCACCAAAGTCATGTAATAAAATGCCTGTTGGTTGGAGGCCCATTCCGACGGCCAAATGCCGAGCAAGCCGTTATCACCACCTGTAACATCATCCCATTGGAAAATGATTGACCATGAAATTTGTGCAAATGCGAGCGTCAGCATGGCCAAGTAAACCCCGCTTAAGCGCACACAGAACCAACCAAAGATGATCGCCCCGGCAATCGCCAACAACGGGGCGATAACAATGGCAGCTTCCATAGGCATGTTCAAAAATTTAACGAGAAGAGCCACCCCATAAGCGCCAAGGCCAAAGTAGGCTGCGTGACCGAAAGACACCATGCCACCAACGCCCATCATCAAATGAAGACTTGCGGCAAACAAGGCAAAGATTAGAATCTCAGAACCGACATTGAGGACAAAGTCATCTGCAAATATCGGTAAAATCAGGAAGACCAACAGCGCAGCAAGCACCCAGTTTTTCGCTTTTCGTGTGAGCGGCGCCAGCGGTCTAACAACATTGCCAAGGGCTGTGCGTGCATGCGTTTCTGCTTTGCCAAGCAACCCGTAAGGGCGCACGACAAGGACCAAGGCCATAACAATAAACATTAAGATCATCGAGATTTTAGGAAACAACAAAATCCCGAATGAATTTAACTCGGCAATAATAAAGGACGCGAGAAAAGCCCCTAAAACATTACCAAAGCCGCCAATAACAACAATGACAAAAGCTTCAACAATGATTTGCAAGTCCATCGCGTTATGGACCGCATCGCGTGGAATTTGAACGGCACCACCCAGGGCAGCTAGAAAAACACCCAACGTGAAAACACCTGTAAACAACCAGGCCTGGTTGACGCCTAATGCAGACACCATCATGCGATCTTGTGTGGCAGCACGCACCAAAACGCCCCAGCGTGTTCGATTGAACAAAAGCCACAAAGCACAAAGGCAAATCGGTCCCAAGGCAATGAGAACCAGCTCATAAGTGGGGAATGCTTGACCAAATATGTCAATCGCACCATCCAAGCCCGGTGCACGTCGGCCCAACAGGTCTTCTGCGCCCCACACTTGAATAACAAGATCTTCAATGATCAATGTAATACCAAATGTAGCCAGTAATTGAAAAAGTTCTGGTGAACGATAAATTCTTCTTAATAAAATAATTTCAATGAGTGCACCAAATAACGCAACGGTTCCTGCTGCAACGATAATGCCGCCCCAAAACCCGATTGCGCCCATCCAGGCTTCTGTCAAAGTATAAGCGACGTACGCACCCAGCATATAAAATGCACCATGGGCAAAGTTAGTAATATGTGTCACACCAAAGATAATTGATAACCCTGATGCCACAAGAAAGAGTGATGAAGCGCTGGAAAGGCCGTTTAGAAACTGGATAAATAAGAAATCCACTGGCTAACCCTCATTTGTTGCAGCAGCGGATGTGTGGCATAACGAGATGCCACACATCACTGCATAGTTTACATACCGCGTTGTTTTTTTATTTCTTCGATGCTTGGAAGATATTGTCCGCCATCTTTATAGGACCAATCGACCATAACCCCTTTGCCATCTTTCAAAGCGGTTGTACCGATATAAGCACCCATCGTAGATTGATGATCTCCAGGACGGAAAGATACCTCTCCCAAAGGTGTGTCGAATTTGACACCTTCACCTGCTTTAATCAAATCTTCTGCACTTAAAGACTTAGCGTGCGCTAAAATCGCCGCCGTTGCTTTCATTGTAGAATAACCTACGACAGAACCCAAACGGGGGTAATCGTTGAATTTAGCTTCGTAACTTTTCTTGAACGCATTGTGTTCAGGTGTATCGATTGAATATTCAGGATACCCTGTTACCAACCAACCGACTGGTGCTTCTTCTTTCATGGCGTCAAGATATTCTGGTTCTCCTGTAAGCATACTCACAACAGAGCGACCTTCAAAAAGGTTACGTGTTGTCCCTTCACGTACAAATTTAGTCAGATCAGATCCAAAGGTGACGTTAAAGATTGCTTCCGGTTCAGCACGAGAAATGGCTTGAACAGTTGAACCTGCATCCATTTTAAACAATGTTGGCCATTGTTCGTCGACCCATTCGATATCAGGACGTTTAGCTGACAGAAGTTTTTTAAATGCCTCAACGGAAGATTTACCATATTCATAGTTCGGTGCAATTGTGGCCCAACGTTTAGCGGGCAATTTTGCCGCTGCATCTGCCAAGATCGCAGCTTGTACGATAACGGGAGGACGAACACGGAAAACATATTCGTGACCTTTAGCTCCGGTAAGGGCATCACTCAAAGGTTCTGCAGCGACGAAAACAACTTTCTTTTGTTTAGAAAAATCAGAAACGGCCAACCCGATGTGAGAGAAGAAAGTCCCCATCAAAATAGACACACCGTCTTTTGACACCAATTCGTTTGCGGCCGTAACGGCTTCACCCGGCTTGCCCGCGTCGTCTTTAGAAATAACTTCGATTTTTTTACCGTTAATGCCGCCTGCAGCATTAATTTCTTCCAAAGCCAATTGCCAACCATTACGGTAAGGTACTGTGAAAGCGGGTAGTTTAGAATAACTGTTAATTTCACCAACTTTAATCGTATCGGCTGCTAAAGCGTTTTGTGCTGTCATAGCAGTGAGAACACCACCAATAACACCACCGATTAGTCTACGTCTTGAGATCATTAAAACTCTCCTTAAGTTTATGGCATAATCTACTTTCCCAAATTTTTATTATCTTAATCCATCTTCGCCTATCGCATCTTCATGCGTCAGGCCACCTACACGTGGTAATGGACGTCCACTATCAGTCACACAAACAGCAACTAATAATTCATTAGCCCTTGGTGCATCCGCAACGCGGACTTCCATGGCATCAAAGTGACTACGGACATAGGCCGCATCTTTGTGTCCTAAAGGCACATCCAAGGGGGTAGAAGGGCCACCGCGTTTTTTTGCGGATGGAACCAAGGCTGCCCCTTTTTCGACTGCTTTGCGCAGCGGTGCGCCTAGTTTTGGATGTAAAATTGCAGCAGCGTGCTCTAGTTCACCATTTTCGCCAACTAACACTGCTTTGCCGTAACTTTCAGCTTCTTCGGGTTTAATGCCCAAGGCTTTTACCGCCCGTTCCCCAAGTAGGCCGCCAAGTTCGGCGCCAAAATCCATCAACAGGGACAAATCTTCAACATACGATCCCGCATACGGGTTTTTAATAACAGCGATTGCCGCTGCCCGACGTGTTGCGGGGTCGATGGTTTTGCCCATTTCTTCATGGATTTCATCAACAACTGTAATGATTTTACGAATTTCCATTTTACTCATCGTAAGCCATCCTTTCCTTCAATGTCTTTTGCAGCAAGGCCGCCGACACGCGCGTGAATGCGTGAACCCGACGTCATGATCAAAATAACGGCCATTTCATCTGCACGCGGTCCATCTGCAACACCCACTTCCATGGCATCAAAATGACTCCGCACGTATGATGCATTGACATGCGTAATCGGCACATCCAAACGCGCACCTACACCACCGACTTTCTTTGTCGAGGGTACAATGGCTTTCGTTGCATGTAAAATATCGCGCATGGCGTATCCGCCGGGCACATGCCATAAAGCGCCATGTTCCAGCTCACCGCCTTCACCTACAATCGCACCTTTGCCGTATCCTTCGACTTCTTCAGCGGCAATCCCCAAAGCTTTGATCACATCTTTTGCCAAGGACAGGCCAAGAGGTTCCAAATCCTTCATGAAGGGCGTGATGTCTTCCACATAGCTGCCTGCATAAGGGTTTTTGATGATGGCAATCCCTGCCGCGCGACGCAGCGGCTTTTCTGCCACCGGACCACCTTCGTGGTATATTTCTTCACAAATAACAACTCGTTTTCTTTCTTGAACAGCAGGCATTACACTCTTGCTCCTTCTAAATGGTTCACGCTGCGTTGTCCGATTTGGCCCGCGCCCGGTATATGCCCCACAATGCATGTGTGCCCTTGCAGGGAAATGGCACATGCATGGATGAGGCCCTGATCAACATATTGCTTGGCTGTTTTTTCACCTTGCTTCAATGCTTTAGAGATTTGTGTTTCGGATAGTTTTTCAACATTTATTGTAACGAGACGCTGCCCAAGGTCCGTATCGGGGTCAAGGGATTGGGCAGGTTGGCGAACAACTTCGGGACAGTGTCCTGGATCAACATTGTTGGCGATTAACGTGGCAGCAACATCGGCAGAGGCGCTATTGCTTGCCAAGACAGTCACCACATCGGCCACCCCAAAAGAATGGCTTCGTCCTTTCCAGCCACTGCTGGCAATGCCGCGAATGGGATCCGTATTGCCAATGCGGGCAGTCATATCAATTGCCGGATTATCACTGTCCGATACAATCCCAAGACAGTATGACTGTCCTTGATTTAAATAAAGGGAAATGTCACCGCCATTGTTAACGTAAGCTTTTTTCAAGTCACAGTTTTGCACCATCTTTGTACAAATCTCATCCGCAATGCAACCGGCAACGGCTGCCATTGGGGTAACAAAGATAGATGCAAAAGGGGCCACGGCAGCGGCCATTTTTTGCGCAAGCGGGTCTGTAAACACACAAGCTGGTTGATAAGCTGTACGTAACGCAGGTAATTCAGCCACCAATCTTTCCAAAAGACCACCAAATGCTGCCTCAGCCTGACGATAAGCGCGTGCCACATCAGCACGTTCACCTTCTGCCCCAAGGATCAAATCTATGGGACCATGTTGCAGATGAAGCCGTTGTCCATCTGGTAGCATTTTGGAATGATGGTGCATCATTACTTACTCTTCGGGCCCCCACTCATAGTGTTTGGAAGCCATTGGCCAGCTGACATCATTATTTTGACCGACTTGACGGATGTTCTTTTTCTTTAAAACATCTTCCATCTTTTGAACCGCTTCCATGTGACCACCTAAGAGACGGTAATCCTCCAGACGCATGGTAAATTCAATCGGGGCCACCAAGGCAGGTGTGGGAACATATCCAAAAGAATTTTCCGGCATGGTTGTTACATCAACCATGTATGTGATCCCGCCACCCGGCCACAAGAAGACATCTGCCCCGCCACTGGTCACATGGGTAAGTGTATCTTTGACAGAACGCGTCAGCTTTACAGGGTTTTCCGTTACTCCTGCGCGCAACGAACCGCCCGCACCGCCGATAAACAGAACCGAACACATGGCGGGTTCACAATTTTCCTGAATACGTTCTACTGAATCCTGCAATGGCTTCGGCAGGTCCGCTTTGACGGGTTTCAGGTTATCATCAAGCACATAATATCCATAATGTTCACCGGTAGTACTTACCATCAATAAGCTTTGTCCCGGTTTGGCTTCTTTTTCTTTAAAGTCACCCAAAATAGAAAGCGGGTCTTCAATATCAGTGCCGCCCCAACCTGTACCGGGTTTTGCCACTTGGAAATAGCGTCCCGGTGTGGAGCGTCTGCCCTTAATGACGATGCCAGAAGGGTCCACATCTAGGAGTTTACCCGCTTGGTGTTCACTCATGACGCCTGTGATGTGGTCATCAACCACAACAACTTCATCAACATGTTCACACCATTGTTTGGCAAACATACCAATGGTCGCAGACCCACAGCCAACGCGCATACGTTCTTCTTTGACGCCATTAATAACGGGGGGCTGTCCGGCTTGAACGATGATTTCCACACCATCATCTACAGTCAAAGTGACCGCACTACCATTACACAAATCCAACAACGCCTGACAGGTGACCTTACCTTCTTTTTTGGAACCACCTGTCAGATGTTCAACGCCACCAAGTGATAGCATTTGTGATCCATATTCCCCGGTCGTTACATGGCCGACCACTTCATTTTCACAGCGAACGCAGGCTTGTTCTGGGCCTAAATGGCGATCGGTATCAATCTTGACCTTAACACCGCAGTAACTGAAGATTCCTTCTGTCACAACGGTCACCATATCAATGCCATTGACCTCACTTGAAACAATAAACGGTGCCGGTTTGTAATCCGGATAGGTGGTTCCGGCGCCAACGGCCGTGATGAAATGTTGATCAGAAACGACGATGTCACCGCTCCATTCCTTTTCTTTCTTCAGGAATGGAATAAGCTTTTCACCTTCTTTTTTGGCGCGTTCGACAATAGTCAAAGGGTCGACGCGGCCCAGTTCACCATCAAAGTTAGCGTAGCGATCACAAGCACCTGCGCGGCCTAATTTAATGCGGCAACGTACCGGACATGCATCACACTGAACAATATTGTCTTTGGCATCTTGTGACATTAGTTTTCCCCCTGTGCTTCTTGTATCGCTGCGAGAACACGATCTGGTGTGGCCGGGACCTGATAAATACGGGCACCTGTTGCGTGACAGATTGCATTTAAGATTGCGGGCGCTGTCGGGATAAGTACTTGTTCCCCAATCCCTTTGGCACCGTAAGGTCCGTGCGGATCTTTTGCTTCTACCAAGATTGTCTCGACATTCGGCATATCACCAATGGTCGGGATCAGATAATCATGGAGGTTTTCATTTTTACCCGGGATAAATTCTTCTAACAAAGCCAGACCGATACCTTGTGCAGATCCGCCTTCGACTTGGCCTTCCACAAGCAAGGGGTTAATGGCTTGACCCACGTCATGTGCCGCGACCAGGCGCAGTAATTTGACACTACCGAGCTTTGTATCGACTTCAAGTTCCATCATATGGGCGCCATAGCCGAACATTGCATAAGGAATGCCTTGGCCGTTTTCATCCAGAGGAGAGGTCGGCGGATCATACGTGCCTTCTCCGATAAGAACGAAACCGTCTTCATCTTGGGGTAGGGCTGTTAGATCAATTATGTGTTCGCTGTTTTTGTCGGTAACAATAATTTGTGTACCATCCAGCTTTAAGGCTGCTTTTTCTGAAGCATTCACTTGGCGCAGAATTTCAGTACGTAAATCCAAACCGGCAAGGTAAGAGGCTTTGCCCGAAATGAAGGTTTGACGTGATGCCGATGTTTTACCAGCATCCGCAGTTAAATCCGTGTCCCCGGTTACAATTTCAAATTTATCGAAATTAATGCCCACCGCGTCAGAGCAAATCTGCGTCATTACCGTGTTTGATCCCTGACCAATATCAACGGCCCCTTGGAACAAGACGCAACGTCCATCAGACTTGATGCCCACTTTCATCGTGGACGGATTTGGTAAGGATGTATTGCCGCAGCCATACCACATGCCTGCAACGCCCACACCACGGCGGATATTTGAGTCAGGATTATCTTGGTTAAATTTGTCAGCTTCCGCCAAGGCCGTACGCCATTTGGGTTGTAGCGCTTCCAGACAGTCTTTAAAACCGACACCTGTTTCAAAGACTTGCCCCGTTACTGTGGGCACGCCATTGACCAGCGCATTCTTAAGACGAAATTCCAAACGATCCATACCAAGTTTGACTGCCAATTCGTCAAACAGACCTTCTTGGGCGATTGACGATTGGGGGACGCCAAAGCCACGAAAGGCACCGGAAGGGGGACAGTTTGTATGGACAGAATGCGATTGCGCGCGATAAGCCGGAAAATAATAAGGCCCTGAAGCATGGACAGGAACGCGGTTTGCAACAGTCGGTCCCCAAGAGGCATAGGCCCCGGTGTTAAACACACCATGAAAATCCATTGCCGCAAGTGTGCCATCTTTTTTAGCAGAGATACGGGCTTTAATATGTGACGGGTGGCGCTTGGTTGTCGACATGATCGATTCAGATCGACTGTATGTCATGCGCACAGGTTTATTTAACTTCCAAGTCGCCAGTGCAATATAAGGCTGGATGGACAAATCAAGCTTGCTTCCAAAACCACCGCCAACAGATGTGGGAATAATGCGCACATTCTCAGGAGAGATGCCCAGAATGGTTGCTACTGAATCGCGGTCCATATAAGGCGCTTGTGTACAGGCCTGGATTTCAACACGGTCCCCGACGCGACGGGCAAAGCCTGCTTCGGGTTCAATATAGGCATGTTCCACAAAGCCCGTTCTGAATTCCCCTTCAACCACAACATCACTGTCTTGGAAGAGCTGATCAAGTTTACCGCGTTGTACGATACCTTTGACCATTGTATTTCCCGGACGGTCTTCATGAAGTTGCGGTGCATCTTCTTTCAGTGCATCTTCCGGGAGCAAAACGGCATCTAGTTCTGTCCATGTGACGGGAAAGCTTGCCAGTTTAAAGTCTTCAAAGAAAGCATTGCTGGCAACGATGGCGGCAACGGCTTCTCCTTTAAAACGGGCAATTTTTTCAGCAAAGGCGGGTTGGTCTTCCATGCCATGGATAACACCGAAAAGGTTTTCGCCAGGAACATCTTTGGCCGTTAAGACCAGTTCCACCCCATCATGATCACGCATAAAAGCATCAAGGTCACCAAATTCAAAACTCGCCCGGTGATATGGGGAACGAACCGCGATAACACGCAAAGCATCGTCTGGGGCATAATCATCTCCAAAGATGTCACTGCCCAAGACTTTAGGTTTACCGTCAATACGTTGAACACGTGACCCAACCGCATCGCCCGCGCTCGGACAGGCATCGGCGACTTCTTCAGCGTTTACATTCACGACGGCATCAATAATTTTTTGATAGCCCGTGCAGCGACAGAGCACGCCACCTAAAGCATCTTTGACGTCTTCACGTGTGGGCGTTGGGTTTTTCATAAGCAATGCTGTTGCCGCCGTCAGCATGCCCGGCGTACAGATCCCGCATTGGGCTGCGCCATAGCGTAGGAATGAAGCTTGCAATTTACTCAATGCTTCTTCTTTAGAGAGGCCTTCAACGGTGACAACATTTGCCCCCGCCAATCGACCAACCGGAACAAGACATCCACAAACAACTTCATCGTCAATTAAAATAGAGCAAGCGCCACAGTCCCCCGCATCACAGCCAACCTTGGTGCCTGTTAACTTTAAGTCTTCGCGGAGAACTTTTGTTAATCGTTTTACCGGATCAACATTAACCGTGACGGATGCGCCGTTTAGATTAAATGAAATGGCGACGTTTTGGTTTTTCATGAAAGTTTCTCCGCACATTTATCAAGGGCTCTTTTCACCAGCTCTACGGCTGCATTTTTTCTATATTCTTTTGTTGCACGCACATCGCTAATGGGGCTCAAATGATCAAACTGTTCAAATTGAACAACCGTGGCAGCGTCTTGGACGGAAATGCCTAGTAAGGCTTTTTCAACATCGGGCAATCTTTGTGCGACTTCTGAGCAAGCCCCGACAGCAACACGGGCTTGTGTAATTGATCCCGATGGATCTGTTTCTAAAACGACGGATACCATGGCAATGGAGATCACCAGATATTTACGTGCCCCTAACTTAATAAAGTGACTCACGCTTTGATTTATATCTTTAGGAATGAGAATGGCCGTGACCATTTCTTGTGCCTCTAGCGCGGTGCGGCGATTACCAAATATAAAATCAGCCAGTGCCAGACACCGTATCCCATTTGGGCTTGCGAGTTCGACAGATGCATTCAATGTTAGTAGGGGTGGCACACCATCAGCTGCAGGAGAGGCATTGCATAAATTACCTGCCAGCGTTCCGGCATTCTGAATCTGTAATGATCCAATTTCTATGGCTGCAAGCTTTAAAGAGTCAAATTGTGCGGGCAGTTCTGCTCTTGCAACATCGGTCCATGTCGTCAGCGCGCCAATGCGATATGCCTTATCCGTTTCTGAAATACCGCGCAGCTCTTTTACGCCGGTTATATCCAATACTTTATCTGGCATCCCGACAACCGTTGCGCCAGGAAATACGTCCGTTCCCCCTGCAAGGACCGTGACATCGTCAGACAGTGCATCCAACGCCTCATTTAAAGTACTTGGTAATATATATGACATGCTTTTTAGAACCTTCGTATGTTCAAATATTTCGTTTGTGTGCAAACGTAGGATTAGCATGCTAACAAATTTTGAATGTGTCAAATATAAAAAACAAACAGATGTATTATTTTTTACGTTTTTGTAAAGATTGTTCGTGTAAATAAATATTGTTTCCTAAGGTGAAAACCTAATAAGTCATTATAAAACAATTACTTAATCCATATTTTCCAATGATAAAATTTCTCTTGAATTCTAAAATTATTGTTTGTACACTAACAATAATTCATTCAGAGGAAAGGTCTGAGATATGATTGAAACGAAAAAAACAGACGTCATTATTATTGGGGCTGGGCCTGTCGGTCTCTTTGCCGTTTTCGAACTGGGTTTATTGGATTTAAAGTGTCATTTGGTTGATATCTTGGACCGTCCCGGGGGGCAATGCACAGAGCTGTTCCCGGAAAAACCCATTTATGATATTCCCGGCTTACCTGTGGTGACAGGTCAAGGCTTGATTGATAATTTATTGGATCAAATCAAACCTTTTGATCCTGTTTTTCATCACAATCAATTGGCTGAAAGTCTGCAGAAATTAGACAATGGCAACTGGTTGCTGACAACATCGGACGGGGTTAATATCGAAGCACCCGTTGTGGTTGTTGCTGCCGGAGGTGGGTCTTTTACCCCGAAACGTCCCCCGATTTCCGGAATTGAAGACTATGAAGGTACTTCTGTTTTTTACAGTGTGCGTAAGATGGAAAATTTCCGTCATAAAAAACTGCTGATTGCCGGTGGCGGTGATTCCGCTTTGGATTGGACGGTTAATCTGCAACCCGTTGCCGATCAGGTTACATTGGTCCATCGTCGTGATCAATTTCGTGCAGCCCCCGACTCGGTCAAGAAGATGTTTGGCTTACGCGATGAAGGCAAA
>JABXIC010000119.1 GCA_013373265.1 Methylocystaceae bacterium
CCAGTGATGTTGAATTTGTAAGCCAGACTCAGCTTCCACATGCTCAACAAAGCCAGACGATGGCAACAAACTTTCCTGGATAATCCGTGCAGAATTCAGTTCTTCTTCCATTCTGGCTTGATAGGCTTTTTCTTTGCGTTGCAAGATCAGGTTTTGCAATTGCAATTTAACGCGGGCCACCAATTCATAAACATTAATCGGTTTAGAAATCAAATCGTTTGCGCCAACTTCAAAAACTTCAGCACGTTCTTGCGTTGCTTCCATACCCGTTTGAATCAAAATAGGTATTTGACCATAGACGGGGCTGTTGCGAATTTGACGGCAAACTTCAAAACCATCTGTCCCCGGCATAACGATATCCAGAATGATCAGGTCAGGTTTTAAATCATCCATAATCGCCAAGGTTTCATCACCGCTTTCAGCAGTATGAAGGTTGGTAAAACCAGCCTTTTGCAAACACGTTTTTATCAACGTGCGCAAAACGGCGACATCATCAACGACTAAAATCTTACAATCCGCAATTTCAGAAAACCTGACGGCTTCTTCCATATGTTCACACTCCACGTATTCTGTGTAGATTATTATCTATTGTTTAACATTTCGCAAGACAGGGATGGTCATTTCATGACTTTTCTTAAAACAACTCAATATCTTCAGAGGCCTCTACGTGATCAACCTTCTGTTCTGCCACTGAGGCGGCATCAAAAAGAGTTTCACATGTGTCAAATAAAGCATTTTTAAGAAATCTCTCGCGCATTTCTCCGAGGTGCATATCAGCAATCATCTTCATCATCCAGCGGTTATCATGCGAAGCTCCTTCAGGTTGAGCATCACGCGGACTCGTTTCCGTTTCCATCTCTTTCATCATATCCACAACGACACGCAATGTCGCACTGATATGACCTAATCTTTGGCTTGTGCGATCCTGAAACTGTATTTTAGTCACAATGTCACTTATCCCGTCTGAAATTTTATCAGACATATTTATTGCTTCGGACACTCCCTCAACCGCCCCCTCTTTTTTGTTCCTCTTTGCTTGGCTGATCAAGTTAATCGCATCCATTAAATCCCCTTCTGAGATTTCTTGACCCGATTTCACAGTCTTATGAATTTCTTTTAATTTATCTTCTGCGCTCTCAAGCTGATCAGATAAATGTTCCACAAAACAAGAAACTTGTGATGACTGATTTTGTGCCAGACCTGCCAAATGCAAAAAATGTTCACTTAAATCACCGATACTGTTTTCTATAAGATGAGACGCCGTATCAATTTCTTTAGCCAAAGCAACCAACGCGCGACGTTCCACATTGGATAAATCACACCAACGTTGCAGCATCAGTTCCAAATTTTCCGCAGGTTGCGGCTGTTGTTTCATATTATTGCTCATTTAACCGCACATATATCAATAAGCGCTTGTGGTATTTTTGTTAAATCACAAACTTGTTCAATCGCACCGATATCAAATGCCGTTTTGGGCATACCATATACAACGCACGACCTTTTATTTTGCCCAATTGTATATGCACCTGATTTTTTCAAAGCGAGCATAGCCTCTGCACCATCCTTGCCCATCCCGCTTAACATCACCCCAACGGTTTTTGCAGGGCTGACCTTCAGGGCAGATTCAAACAACACCTCTACAGAAGGAATATGCCCTCCGACAGGTGCGGATTGTTCTAAACGACAAACCAATTGCTGATTTTCCCATCCGACCTTCAAATGAGAATCACCGGGAGCAATATAAACATTCCCTTCTTGTGCAATCATTCCATCTTCGGCTTCATGAACATTTAAGACCGACATACGATCAAGACGTCTGGCAAAAGCACCTGTAAATAACTTTGGCATATGTTGCACAATGAAAATGGGCGGCATATCACGGGGCAAACGGGTTAAGACAACACGCAAGGCCTCAACTCCACCCGTTGACGCCCCAATAACGATCATTTTTTTATTGCCTGAACCGCCGTCACTTTCACGGTGAAATTCAACGGGGACTTCTCCTGCCCCCATATCAAGGGGGTGCACTGTTGCCCCGGCCGCCATCTTGACCTTTTCAACAATTTCTTGAGCTTTTTCAGTAAGCCCGCGTTGCAAGTCTGATTGTGGTTTTGCAACAAAATCTATCGCCCCCAGCTCCAATGCTTTAAGTGTGATTTCTGCGCCCTGTTGTGTCAAAGACGAGACCATCACCACAGGCATGGGACGTAATTTCATGATCTTCTGTAAAAACTCAATGCCATTCATTTTTGGCATTTCAATATCCAGCGTTAAAACGTCTGGATGTAGTTTTTTGATACGTTCTCGTGCCTTAATGGCATCAGGTGCCGTCCCGACCACCTCGATCTGTGGATCTTGATTCAATATCGTCGTTAACAACTGACGGATCAACGCACTATCATCAACAACCAAAACTCTAATCGGGGCAACCATTCTTAAATCAGACTTTCATATCAAAAAAGTTCAATAGAACCTGCAATTTCTGCAGTTTCAATCTTGGACTTAAAGCTTTCCTCTTCAGCGACAACTGTTGCGTTATCAGTTTTATCCAACAGTTTCATCTTTACTTTCCCTGTTGACGGAAAATAGATGATACGGCGTGCCTGATCCCCACCAAGGTGATGGGCGCTAATGGCCATATGTTCGATCCGTAAATACGTCTCTACAAATTCAACGTTTTTCGTACCAATCAAGCTTGACGACGCGATCACATTTGCACCGCCAAAAACTTTAATCTCCAATCGATTTCTCGCGCCCCCCATACGCAGAATGTCATTAATCAACACTTCCATTGCATAATTGCCATAACGCATAGAAGCACTGACGCCGCCCCAATTACCACTATCACTTTCCGGCAACATAAAATGGTTTATGCCCCCAATGCCCAAAACGCTATCACGAATACAAGCTGCAACACATGATCCCAAAGTTGTCACAATCATTTCATCTGATTTTTTGGTCACATAATGTGACCCAGGTGCCACTTTGACAGCATAGTGGTTGAACTTGGGGTCCCAAAATCTTTTGGGTCCAGCACTTCCCCCTTGCTGGTCTACTGAATACAAAGTGTCATCAGACATGTAAGACCCCTTAACTTATACTGGCTTTTGATAAATTGTTCGCCCGTGCAGTTTTAAGTCGTTATTTACTCCCAAAATCGTTTCAGAATGTCCAATATATAACCATCCACCGGGTTTCAAATAATCAATAAAGCGTTTAATGAGCATCGCTTTACTTTCATTATCGAAATAGATCATAACATTGCGGCAAAAGATCGCGTCAAATGGCCCTTTCATCGGCCAATCTGCAAACAAATTTAATGGCTTAAATGAAATATACCGTCTTAAATCAGCAGAAATATGACACATATCTTTTTGAGTAACAACATCTTCAAAATATTTTAATTGTGCTGTATTGAGTGTTTCCAACGCGCTCTTTCTATAAACACCGTTCCTACCATGTTGCAGCATGTTGGTGTCCAGATCAGTCGCGAGGATTTTTGCATCACAATCCGTTATCGCCTTTTCTTTTAAGAACTGGTCTATCACCATGGCGATACTGTAAGGTTCTTCCCCTGAAGAACATCCCGCCGACCAAATGCGTAATCTCTTATTTTGATCTGCCTGCCATGAGGATAAAGACTGCGGCAGTACTTGATCTTTGACATGTTCAAAATGATGGGGTTCACGAAAGAATTTTGTAAGATTGGTGGTAATCGCATTTACCAAAGCAGCTATTTCCGCTTCGCCCTTGGCGCCACTTAAATAGACCAGATAATCCGCAAATGACTTGACCCCAACAGCGCGCAAGCGGCGTGCCAAACGGCTATAGATCATGTTCTTTTTATGAGACTTCATAAAAATGCCGGTCTTTTTATGAATCAGATTTGAAAGAGTCTGAAAATCATCATCAGAAAAAGGAAACTCGCGTGGTTTTTCATCGACCTTCTCACGCGGTTTCATAACAAAACGCACTTTCTTGTCTTTTGTTTCAGCACCCGTATTTTTGGGGCGCTTAATGAACCTAACTTTCTTATCCGTCATAAGCGCCCCTTCTAGAACTCTTCCCAGTCGGCATCTTCATTTGCATCAACCGGGTTATGGGGTGTGTGGGCCTGCGCCGGTAACACCTTTGTAACTGCAGGCTTTTGCACAGAAGGTTGTTGAGCGGGCACAGAGGACTTTACTTGTTTATTCGCCCCGATATCAAAGAATGACATCAAGCGGATCATTTTTTCAGATTGTTCTTCCAAAGACCGGGCACTGGCAGAACTTTCTTCAACAAGCGCCGCATTTTGCTGTGTCATTTCA
>JABXIC010000190.1 GCA_013373265.1 Methylocystaceae bacterium
GTCCATCACCACGCCCATGTGCTTGCTGCAAGAACGCAACCAGCTTGAAAAGATTCAGGTTCATCCCATTAAACGAGGGCGCTTTTCGCGTAAATTTACCTTGGTGACACGCGCGGGTGGCATGGAAAAGACGGCTGAAGTCGTGGCGAAAAAATCTCAAAAAATATTGCGTGAACAGCTTTTTCCGGACCTGTTTAAGCAACTTCCTTGGCTGGAACAGACCATCCTTTGGGGTGAAAGCACTTAAAATTTCTTTTAAGGAAAGTTATTTTCTTTTTAATTTTCAATTATTTAGGTAAATTCGTGTCAAGTTTAGCAAATTTTATTGGCTAAATTGTTTCCTCTTAAGAAAAATATTTTCATTAAGGTTGACATTTGTATCTGCGCTTCGTATTTTCTTTTTAGATTTTCAATGAACGAAAAAGAGAGCAGCTACAAATGTGTGGAATTGCAGGAATTCTGTTTAAAAAAGGCGCAGGTCAAGCAACCGTAGGGAAATCCTTGGTTTCTATGCTTGATGGATGTCAACATCGTGGTGAAGATTCAACTGGGTTTGCCCTGTATGGGGAAACGGATGAATATCTTCACTTGCGTTTTCTTGTTGGCGATGAAGGTCAGGAAGAAGCCATTGAAGGCGTCAAAAAAATTCTGGCTGATCATGGCGCCCAGATCGTTAAAGAACGCATTGATGTGCGTTATTATGTGGTATCCGTTCTTTTTGACGGGGACGTGCAAAAATTCACTTATGATTTAGAAGGTGCCGCCAAGCTGATTTCAGCCGGACGCACGTTGGATATCATTAAAGATGAAGGCACATCGCATGAAGTTGACGCCCTTTATCATGTGTCTGACTTTAAAGGCAGCCATGGGATCGGCCATGTGCGTCTGGCAACGGAATCTGCGGTTAAACCGGAATCTGCACACCCGTTTTTGGCAACTGGGTTTACTGATATTGCTATCGTGCATAACGGGCAGATCACAAACTATTGGAAAATGCGCCGCCGTTTGGAACGTCGTGGTTTTGAGTTTCGCACCGATAACGATAGCGAATTGTGTGCGGTTTATCTGGCCGACAAGCTTTCCCAACAAATCACTTTAGAAAATGCCTTGGAAGAAGCCATTGAAGATTTGGATGGGACATTCTCTTTCTTGGTTTCTACAGAAAACGAAATCGGTTTTGCAAAAGACCATTTGGCGGCCAAGCCGATGGTGTTGTTTGAAAATGACGACCTGATTGCGGTGGCCTCAGAAGAAGTGTCACTCAACCGCCTTTTCCCAGGCATTGCGCTTAACACAACAGAACCAGCACCGGGGACTTTTAAAACATGGCAACGATAGATTTAAGTAAGCTTACCATCACTGAAGCCAACACCCGTTTGCGTGAATTTGGTGAACAGGGTGAAAATGTCGACATCATCAATTCAGATGCAAAACACCATATTGGTGTGGGGTTAACGTCCCCCATCAAGGTGCATGTCAAAGGGTCCGGCGGGTATTTCTGCGGTGGGTTGACCGATAGTGCTGAATTTCATGTAGATCATAATGTCGGCTGGGCCGTTGGTGATAATATGTACAGCGGGTCCATCGTGGTGGGCGGTAACGCAGGGGCTATTGCCGGTGTTGCCATTCGCGGGGCGGATGTTGTGGTTAAAGGCAACATGGGCTCACGCGGTGGTCAGGTGATGAAAGCCGGGACACTCTGTTGTGCCGGCAACGCCAACTTTATGGCTGGCTATATGATGTATGGTGGCCGGATCATCATTTTGGGTGAATCCGGTGAAAATGTCGGTCAGGATATGACGGGCGGCACCATCTATGTGGCAGGAAAGATCAATTCCATTGGGACCGATGCCAAAACGGAAGATTTGGACAGTGGTGAATTGGATGAAGTCCGCGCCTTCCTTGATAAATATGAAATTCCATTTAACGGCAGCTTGACCAAGATCGTCAACGCAGGCACGAAACTGCGCTACGGTAAAAGCGAGCCTCGTTCGCGTCCACAACCTTATTTCTTGCATTCACGCGATGCCGATTATTGGAACGATAAAGTCTGTGAAGATATCTGGATCAAAGGCCAAACGGGGCGTTATCGTATCCGTGGTTATGGCGCTGCACGTGCCGTGCCGCATTTTTCAGACATTGCTTTCCGTAAAGATTTAAGCAATGCGGGAACCGACGCGGACGCGTTGAAAAAGGTCAATTTGAAAACCAAACTGGGTGGGCGTTTCGGGGCAAAGCCAATTGAATTGTCCATGCCTGTGCAAATCGCCCCCATGAGTTATGGCGCTTTGTCTAAATCGACCAAGATTGCGTTGGCAAAAGCGTCCAAACTTTCCGGTATTTCTGAAAATACGGGCGAAGGTGGGATGTTGGATGAACAGCGCGCTGAAGCCGATAAGCTCATTTATCAATGTCTTTCTGGTCGTTTGGGCTGGAATATTAAGGATATGCAACGCGCCGACGGGATTGAAATTTATATTTCCCAAGGGGCTAAACCGGGACTGGGCGGTCAGTTGATGGCGAAAAAAGTTACCAAAGAATTGGCCCGCGTGCGTGGTATCCCTGAAGGTATCGACCTGCGTTCACCCTCACGCCACCCCGATGTGATGGGTGCGGATGATCTGGTGATTAAGTTGGAAGAATTCCGCGAAGCGGTGGGCCATCGTGTGCCTGTTTCCATTAAAATGGGAGCCGGACGTGTGCGCGATGATATCAAGATCGCCTATAAAGATGGCTTTGATTATGTCTCTTTAGATGGGATGCAAGGCTCAACCGGTGCGGCCTCGACCGAGGTGCTGGAAAATGTTGGTATCCCGACCTTGGCTGCTTTGCAAGAAGCCTTGGATGGTTTGGCCGATATTGAAGCTGGTGATGACATGGATTTGGTCATCATGGGCGGGATCAAAGACGGTATCGATGCAGCAAAAGCCTTGGCCTTGGGGGCTGATGCCGTTGGTGTTGGCACCGCAGCGATTATCGCCGGGGGCTGTATCGCCTGTATGCAATGTCATGCCGGGACTTGTCCGGTGGGGATTGCCACGCAGGATGAAGGCCATGAAGGGCGCTATGATAAGGACGTCGAAGCGGAAAATATCCATCGTTTCTTTGAAGGGATGCGCTGGCAGTTGGCGGCGATCACTCATGAACTGGGCTATGATGATGTGCATCAGTTGTCGCGCGATGATCTTGTCGCTTTGACACCGGAAGCCGCTGCATTGACAGGTCTTCCTTATGAGCCTGAACAAAAAGATTTACAGAATTCCCCGTTACGTAAGGCAGGGTAAAGAACATGCTTAGAGAAAATTCAATCACCGCAACACCCGATCTTAAAGACGATAGTGATCAGTTGCATTATGTCCCGGCACCTTGTCAGGTGGCCTGTCCGGTCGGTACGGATGTTCCGTCTTATATCGCTTATATCTGGGAAGAAAAATACGAAGAAGCTTTTGAAGCTATCACGGCAACAAATCCGCTGTCCAGCATCTGCGGTCGTGTCTGTGATGCACCGTGTGAACCGAAATGTCGCCGTGAAGACAGCGATGGTGCGGTCGCCATCCGTAACTTGAAACGCTATGTGATGGATAAGCTGGGCGATGACCATCATTTGCCTGCTGTTGCAGTAACACGCAGTGAAAGCATTGCTGTTGTCGGCGGTGGTCCGGCTGGTATGGCTGCGGCACAGGATTTGGCGGAAGCCGGGTTTAAGGTCGATATCTATGAAGCCAGTGACAAACTGGGCGGTATGGCGGTTTGGGGGATCCCACGCTTTCGTCTGCCTGAAGGCACGATTGAACAGGATGTTAAACGCCTGTTGGCTCATTGTCCGGGTATTACCGTCCATTACAACAGCCCGCTTGGGTCTGCGGTGACGTTGGATGAATTGAAGAAAAAACATCAAGCCGTCGTGTTGACCATTGGCGCTACATTCGGCAAAACAATTGGTGTTCCCGGTGAAGATCATAAAAATGTTCTGGATGGTGTTGGCTTCTTGCGCCGTATCAATAGCGGGGAACGCCCGACACTGCCGGAAACCGTTTTGGTCATTGGGGGCGGGGATGTGGCTATGGATGCATGTCGTGCCGCCAAACGTATGCCCGGTGTGAAAACCGTTAAGGTACTGTATCGTCGTGGACCCGATGAAATGCCCGCGCGCCGTGATGAATTGAAAGGCGCTTTGGCTGAGAATATCGAGATCGTTTACAACATCCAACCCACAGAAGTCGTTCAAAACGATGACGGCACGATTGCACTTCGTTGCGTGCGCACTGAATTGGGGGACCCTGATGAAGATGGTCGCCGCCGCCCTGTTGTGATTGAGGGCAGCGAAGAAGACGTTGCTTGCGGCATGGTGATTGCCGCTGTTGGTCAAAAAGCCACAAATGATGATTTAGAAGCCAAAGGCTTGATGGATTGGGATCGGGTTAAAACCGATTGGGATACCATGCAAACGTCTGAAGACGGTGTCTTTGCCGGGGGGGATGGTGCTTTTGGTGGGTCTTCTATTATTGAAGCCATCCAACATGGTCATCGTGCGGCTTATTACGTCAAAGCTTATTTGAACAAGCAAACAAACGTGTTGCCCTATCAAACACCGATGCACACACGCAATGTCCTGTTGGCCCAAGATGCGAATTGGGAAACAAACCCGCGTGAAGAGTCTGAATTTTTGGGCCTTGGTGATGATCCGCTGGCCTTTAAAGAAGTTGAAGTGACCTACACGGATAAACAGGCAAAATGTGAAGCTGCACGGTGTTTCCGTTGTGATGTGGAAACAGCTTCTGCGGACTACACGGTCAGAACGCGTGAAACCATTTTTGAAATGGCCCGTGTTGAAGACGGTGATATTGAAAAGAACATTGCCTTGTTCAAACCCAAACTAGCAAATCGTGCCAATCCGTTTGAACATGCCCAAGGCGGGCTTTTGGATGAACTGACTTTCTTGCCTGCTAACCTGACCCGTCTTGTGATTGATCCTTATCGGGAAAGCTGCAAAACTGCTTTGGATGTTGCCGGGATTGCGCTGGACGGTCCGGTTGTTCTATCTGGTCTGGACAATGCCCCTGATATTATCCGCAACGCAGCCAGTGCTTTGTTTGAAACGCGCAAAGGTGCTTATATGGGCCGCAAAGCTCTGAAGAATGCGGGCTGGATTCAGTTAAGTGATGATGGCGCAGTTGATGCGACTGCCGATGCGGTTGTGCTGGTGAACCCTGATTTCAGCAAACCTGCTTCTAAGGCAGTGGGTCAGCCGATGGGGATCAGGGTTGTTTCTGATCATGCACAAACTGCGGTAGATTATGCAATTGATCATGAATTGGACTTTATGTTGTTGGATGCCACAGACGGTTGTTCTTTGAAGTCTGAACTGGCGGGCCCGCCAAAACTGCACCTTTTGCGTCAAGTGATTACAGCATTGCGAGCGCGAAATGCAGAAGAAACCATTCAAATCTTATGGTATGGCGGGGTGCGTACTGGCACAGATGTCGCAAAATTA
>JABXIC010000110.1 GCA_013373265.1 Methylocystaceae bacterium
GCCAACAGCAATGGGGTCAATCCCGGCAAATGGTTCATCCAATAAGATGAAGTGAGGTTGTGAGGCCAGTGCGCGTGCAATTTCAACCCGGCGACGTTCACCACCGGACAGGGCCAAGGCTGGTGCGCGGCGCAAATGGGTAATGGAAAATTCCGCCAGCAAAGCTTCAAGTCGGGCTTCGCGTTTGTTGCGGTTGGATTCAACCACCTCAAGGACAGCACGGATATTTTGTTCAACGCTCATGCCGCGAAAAATGGAGGCTTCCTGTGGCAGGTAGCCGATTCCTTGACGCGCACGTCTATACATAGGCAAGTCGGTAATATCGTGCCCATCCAATGTGATATTGCCATAGTCCGGTGCAATCAGCCCTGTGATCATGTAAAAACACGTGGTTTTACCTGCACCGTTGGGACCTAAGAGGCCAACGACTTCACCACGTTGGATAGACAGGGTTGCCCCACGAACAACGGGGCGCTTTTTAAAGCGCTTTCCCAATCCATTGGCAATGAGGCCTTGATTGCTGGTGACCAGCTTGGGTTGCGTGGGTCTCGGATCCATTTTATCTTCTGTCATTAAGCTGCGTCAGAAATTATCTTTATTGGCACCATTATTGCACAGATTTTGCTGTTGGCAAGACTAACCCGCGTACGCGGTTGTCTTTTGTTCCTGCACATGCTTTTAAGCGACTGATATTGGTCTTTAAATTGACGGTTGCAGAACATCCATTTAATAAGTTATCACCGCGTTTAATCTTGACGGCACCTGTTAAAGTGGCGACTCCGCTGATGACATTATAGACGGCTTTGTCGGCTGTTACATGTTCGGTTTGTGTATCGATGATGACATTGCCAAAGGCATTGACACGATGGATTTCACTTTTGCCGCTTCTATTCTTTCTGAAAAGACCGACAATGACATCTGCGCGAATCTTTCTATCTTGGCGCACGGCGGTTGCGTTGCCGCGTGCAACGGCCTGACCTTTTTCTTCCCAATATTCCAGACTATTGTCTGCACTGATGATGTCATCAGGGGTGTATAGGGTTGGACGTGTACCGGTGACAACCATAATGGCGCGTTTTAAATCGTAAACAGCTTTATCACCGAGGACTTTTTCCGTGTTGGAAACAATTTTGACCCCACCCAAGGCTTCTAATCGGTTGATATTTGTTTCCCCGCCCCGCGCTGAGTTGCCTTCATCATAAAAGGCACGTAGTTCATCGGCGTTGACGGTGACATTGGCACGTTTGGCAACAGCATTGCCCTGCGCGATGATGATTTGCTGGTTTTGCTGCCATTCAATACCGTTGTCGGCATAAATTTCTAAAGGCGCGTTCGGGGAACCGCTGGCAAGATTGATATCTTGCGCCTGAAGCGTTGTGGTCAACAGAGACAAGGCCAAAGCCAGTTGAACAGTCTTGAGGGTCATTGTGTTTCTTTTATCCGGTTCAAGTATAATTTGGCTTTCGTTTTCCCCGTGAAGATGATTGTTTTTCCTTTATCAATCAAGCGAAAACCTTCTGATTCAATGCGACCGAACGGGCCTTGCCCTTTAACCGGTGTATGACCTTCGGCAGAACCATTGGCTAAATCAACCCCTGCGGCGAAGGTATGCATTTCATAACCAGAATCGTGAAACAGGTTAACGGCACCTTCCAGTTCCAAATATTGGGTCGGGCGATCATACACACCGCTTTGTGCGGTCAAAACCAGCCAGCTGCCATTGTTGAGGGTGACGTCTGCTTTTGGCAATTCCAGCAGAATACTTTGTGTGTTGCCATCAACACGTTTTGCAATATCTGCAGTGACAGAAAAGGGCTGGTTGTTATTATCTGTGCCGACATAGCGTGCGTTGATCATGGAAGGATCTTTGGCTTCGGATAATTCAATATTGGAAAAACCAATAGAGAATTTTTTAGAATCGTTGCGCAGATGTGGCCAAACAATGATCATGACGATCAGTAAAACGGCAATAAGGGGCAGCAAAAGTTTCATCAGATGGACGAAACGACTGTAAGCGCGGCTGACCTTGGAACGTTTGCTCAAGGAGATCGCATGCATGTCGCGGTAACTTGTGCGCGATGCTGGCGTCTCTCCCAGAGGTGTGCGTACCAATGCCATATGTATGCGGTTCCCGTTAAATCTTATGCAATGCCAGCGCGCAGGCAATCATGGATATGTATAATACCAATCACTTTATTTGTGTCATTTAGGACAAATAAACTTGTGATGGCTTTTTCGTTCATAATTGAAATGGCTTCAACGGCAAGCGCATTGGCACTAATTGTTTTAGCCCCCACGGTCATAATGTCGCCAGCAGACTTTTTAATCAAGTCATCCGTCATATTGCGTCTCAGGTCACCATCTGTAATCACGCCCAAAAGAGTCTGCTTTTCATCGATGACGGCAACACAGCCAAAATGTTTTGCGGTCATTTCCAGCAATGTTTCACTCATGGGATCATTGAGACTGGAAAATGGCAGGGCATCCCCGCTATGCATTAAGTCTTTGACCTTCATTAATTGGTTACCCAAACTGCCGCCGGGGTGGAATTGTTGAAAATCATCTGCGGAAAAACCGCGTCTCTCCAGCAATGCCACGGTTAAGGCATCACCGAGGGCCAAGGTCATGGTCGTTGAGGTCGTCGGTGCGAGGCCAAGTGGGCAGGCTTCTTTTGCATTGGGCAGCACTAAGCTGACATCTGCTGCTTCTGCCAAGGTGCTGGCGGCGCGTGATGTAATAGAAATTAATGGAATCGAAAAACGTCGGCTATAGGCAATCACATCCGAAAGTTCAGATGTCTCGCCTGAATTGGATAGCCCTAAAATGGCATCTGCTTGGGTCACCATGCCCAAATCGCCATGGCTGGCTTCGCCGGGATGAACAAAAAATGCGGGTGTACCGGTCGAGGCCAAACTCGCGGCGATCTTGCGCCCAATATGTCCGCTTTTTCCCATGCCTGTTACAATGATGCGGCCTTCAACGCGTGCACAAATATCGACGGCTTTGGCAAAATTTTCATCCATACTATCGGACAAAGCCATAAGGCCTTGTGCTTCAAGTTTGAGGACGTTTTTTGCAGACTCGATATCTATCGAGGCAGAACGTGATTTTGCGATACGTGTATGCAGGGCCATTTCACTAGGTCTTACTGATAAAAGGGAGGCTAGATATAGGCGCGAAATGGGGGCGAGGTCAACAGTTGCGAGACGTGTCTTAAGTATTAGAGATACTTAGATAAATTCTAATGGGAGAAAATATCGGTCTCAGGCCACCCATCTAAGTCAAGGCGCGCACGAGTCGGTAGAAAATCAAAACAGGACTGTGCAATTTCTTTGCGGCCTTCGCGCACCAGCATTTTATCTAAGATGGCTTGTAATTGATGGAGGTACAGCACATCGGAAGCGGCATATTCAACTTGTTCCGGTGAGAGTTTGTCTGTGCCCCAATCAGAAGATTGTTGCTGCTTGGACAGGTCAACGCCAAGTAATTCGTGACACAGGGCTTTCAGACCATGACGATCCGTATAGGTGCGTACAAGCTTTGAAGCGATCTTGGTGCAATATACCGGGGTGCAGGTCACGCCGAGATATTTTTCAATAATCGCCACATCAAAACGGGCAAAGTGAAAAAGTTTCTCAACATTTTGATCTGAGAGTAATTTTTTGAGATTGGGTGCGTCATAAACGGGTTCGTTAAAGTGAACCAGATGAGCATTGCCGTCCCCGCTGGAAAGCTGGATTACGCACAAACGATCTCGATGGGGGTTCAAGCCCAAAGTTTCGCTGTCGATTGCAACAGACGATCCAAAATCAATATTTGCTGGAAGGTCCCCATAATGTACTTCAATTGTCACGACTCAAACTCACTTTCATGAAAATGGATTTGTGTGTACTCTACAAAAGAATGGTGCCCAGGAGAAGACTCGAACTTCCACTCCCTTGCGAGAACTAGCACCTGAAGCTAGCGCGTCTACCAATTCCGCCA
>JABXIC010000241.1 GCA_013373265.1 Methylocystaceae bacterium
GATCGTTTGTCGCGCTTGCGTTGCTCAGCCGTTTTTCGAGCCTTTTTCGTGTCTTTAGAGGCTACTTCTTTTAGACGTTCGATCTCTTCATGTGCCCGGAAGATGATGTCTTCATTATTTGTTTCTCGATTAGAATCTTCCAGACGTTTTTTGGCTGCCCGTAGGTCCCAAAGAGAAATAACCGGGCGGACTTTATTACGGTAAGGGACCTTTATGTATTCTTTGAGTTTAGGATCGAAGAAATACACACAGCTAATATTTCGCGGATCACGACGAACAAGGAATTTTCTGGCCTTGCCCCTGTCTTTGGATTTAATCCAAGGGCGAAGGCAGTTATCAAAATAGTTGATATTGTCCCAACTGATGCCATTTCGCTGAATTGTACGTTCAGTCATCGGTAATAGTTCAAGACGCAGCTTTTTTTCATCTGAAACTGGTTCAGGTAACCCGCAGCCATGGTCACCCAAAATACCGTTGTTCCAGGCTTTAATGGGTGGCATTTTGAGCGTCTTATGGACCTTTTGGTGATATACATTGACGATATGAGTGACCAGAATGGTTTCTAATTCATCCAAGGTGAATGTAGCTTTTGCTTCTGAATCGTATTCCCGCCGATCTTGTGGTCCTCGAAATGTTGTTCCATCCAGATTATCCAGAAAGCTCTTTAACGTGCCGTTCATACGTTCAATATGTGCGCCCCATTCAGGTTTGCCGACAGCACGCCACTGCAAAGTAATGCCCCATTCTTTGCAGAATTCCTGCAGCATTTTCCCTCTGAATTCCTTGGCGTTGTCACAATGGAGAATATGCATTAACCCCCAAACGGGCCATTTGCCATCGACATTTACAGATTGGAGATAGCCTTCTTTCTCAAGAATGCTGTTGGTAAGGCACAAGCCAACACTATTTGCGCTTGGCGCATCCAGAGATAAGTAAAGGCCCGTGATCATGCGGGAATAGACATCAATAGCTAAAGTGATCCAAGGTCGGCCTATAACAACGCGATCTTCGCTATTTACAACCATAATATTCAATTGTGTATGATCAATTTGAACAACGCTTAAGGGGAACTGAGCCTCCTCATACGTGTCGGGTGCTCCTCCATATCGTTCCGATGCCTGTTTGGGGCCACGTCTTTTTTTCATTTTTTCAAATTCGGAAACTTCGTCAATACGTCGACAGATTGTTGCATAGCCTGGGGCAGGATACCCAGCGGATTTACAGTCGTTAGCAATTAGGCGATGTAACTCAGTCTTTTTAATACGCTGGCGTTTTAGGAAATCATTTTGAATGCGATCTTCAACGATTGCCTCAATCTCCGGCTTTGTCCTGCGTTGACCTCTTTGGCTGCCTTTTCGTTTTGGGGCCAAGGAACTTAATGTTCCATTATCTTTATAATCTGAAAGCCACCGGTAGATGGTAGGAACAGAATATCCTGTTTCTTCTGCGACTTTTTCCAGGTCGTCTCGTCCTTTTACGCGCTGCCCGAGAAGAGGTTTGATGATTGTGAAGCGGTTTTCTGCTTCTTTAAGGTCTTCATGAGCAATTGCATCACGGACTTGTCGTTTGGGTTCATTATCGGGAACTGCGGACAAATCAGTTCGTTGGAGAACTTTTGGTTCTTTTGTGCCTTCAAGATGAACGAGGAGACGATCGGTATCCAAAACTTTTTCAATGGTTCCTTTTGTCCCATTGGCGAAGACTTCTGAGCCAGGCTGATAACTTAGTTTAGCCATAATCACCCCCTTTTTTGATTTTGCGGATAATGGTTTTCGGCGTTATTGGCTGGGTTAGATCAACGAAGAACTGGGAATGAGCTATTAGAGATAAAGCGGCATTAAAACCGCGGGCTCGGTCGGCCTCTGCCAACTCAGCTTTATCAAGGAGTTGTTCTATTGAAAGGCGGGAAGGTGTTAATCCGATCAACTTATTCGCCCAGTCTGAATTGGGGACACGGGCCTGTAATGGTAGAAGCCGTTTGGCGTTATCTAGTATAGGGGTGCGTATATCATTTTCTGTGACAGTCAAAAATTTCCAACCCTGATCTTTTGCATAAAGGCGGGCGGCTTTGAACTGGTCGGCTAGCTCAGATGCTTTTTCCTGCAGTTCTTCAGAATATTTTATCTCAATAAGTTGAGGGCGTGTTTTTTTAGAAGAAAATGTCACCAAATAATCCGGTGTGTAATGACGCTCTTGGCCTTTTTTATCGGCGAAGTGGATACAACATGGCTGGGAAACAATATTCGTGACTTTGGGGTTTATTGCATTAATGAACACAAAGTCGCGTTCCAAACCGGATTCATAAGAAACGCTGGTCTTCAGTCTGGGAATGCTGACCTCGCCAGAGAGGCTACGGTTTTTTCTGGGAATACGGCGAACCGGAGTAAGGTTATTCATACTCTCTCCTACTCAGTTCCTTCCTTAGAACGCTATCGACCCATGCTCCCACATTTTCGCCGGCACGATGGGCTGCTTTTTTAGCGGCTTGTTTCACTTCCGGATTTACTCTATCCAGTTTCCAGTATCGTGATTGCCCTGATGGTATATGTTTTTTCGTTTCCTTAAAAGAGAATTTATGAGATTTAGAAAATCTAAAATTGAGTAAAACCTCTAATTCTTTACGGGTTGGGTCAATCCCTTGTGCTTTAAGATATTCAGCCGCTTGTTCGATATCCTTTGAGGTTATTTTGAAAAATGGTTCTCCCAAGTACCGGTCAATTTGTAAAACTAATTCAAATGGGTGATCGAATTTCATTTTTAATAGTTTGTTTCTGCTTATTCCTACTTGTCTGCACGTATGGATGAATTTATCTGGCCAATCCTTTAGCAAGGTGAGGCTCAGGTTAAGCAGAATGTTCCTATATCTTACATTATATCGTTCAATCTCTCGCAATTTGGGAATGTTAATAACGCCCAATCCCAATTCATCTTGCAAGCCTGTTGAAAAACGGCTGCACCCAATAAGTCGAAACATATAATTGAGCAGTCGAAAGTATAGAATTGGATGAATGTGCTTTTTGCCCAATTTTGCCCAGGACCCATTTGCCACACGTATCAACATATCTTGTAAAAGGAATGCGTGTTGAGGATGCTTTTGCGAAGAACCGGAATGTAGAGTAGTCCCACAATAAAAACAGCGGTGGAATGTTAATATTGGGTCCAGCTTTAATAGCGAAATGGGCTTTCCACACTTTGTACACCTATCGACGAGAAGAAGTTGGTGTATAGGACATAGAGTTACAAAAGAAAGTCGCCAATGAACCCGTGCGTAAGGCTCTTCATTTTCCAGAAGGCAAAACGGACATATTTGTTGGCCAAATGATTTTACAGATACATTGGCAGGCGGGATCCATATGAGGCGAGATTTGGGAGATTGGTCTGCAAAGACATTTCCGTGATATACGGATAAGGTCAGAGACTTTATTTTTTTGTAAGAAACTCCTGTATGTTGAGCTAAAGCTTCAATAAGCGAATCGTTTGGGAAGCGATCAAGATCTATATGAAAGAGGCGGGAATCAGGTACGCACACTGAATATAGTTCAGCAGAAGATAAACCATTCGAATGAGCGACACGGGTAAACCAAGAGGAAAAAATTTCATCGTGATATGGCAGAGGCCGTCCTGGCCATAATTTTGTTTTCTGTGAGCACATATTCGCCTCAGGAATGATGAATGAACAAATCCCAAATCAAAATACATGCGCCAGACTTTATGTATAATAATACATATTTGTGGTGAATTACATTGAATTTTCAAAAATGATTTACCGCGTTGTCATTCTTTGAACAAAGCAAGCGTTTCGCAACCTAACGCTTGAGCGGCATGCCACAGGGTTAGAATGGTAGGATTTTTTTCACCGGCTTCCAAGCGACTAATGTAGGCTTGGTCCACATCCATACGCGCAGCAAGTTCTTCTTGCGACAAGCCTGCCACTTTTCGAAGCTCTTTGATGTTTTTGCCAACTGTATGTCGAATATCCATTCAATGAGAGAACGAATTTCAGGCTGGCTTTACCATGTATTATAATACATATTTAATTAGATTGATGTATTAAATGGATGAATAGATAAGCCAATGAATGACCAAATAGCTCTCGTATCACACTCACTTACCTCTACAATATTTGACTATCTCGGCCATAAATCTGAGGTGAGATTTCAAATTCATCCGGCAACAGTCGTGGGTGAAAATGTAAGTAAATATGCTCATGTGTCGGGTGAAGGCGGTGGGACATCAATTGGTTATGTGGTCGGTAAAACGGTCGTAATGGCTCAACGACCAATCACAATTCGTTCCAAAGAGGTCGAAGATCGACGGCTTTATGTAAAGTTTGATGATAGTGGTAAGGAAGTTGTCTGGAAATTCAGTCAGGATCAGTTTCCGGCAAGGGAAGGTTCTCGTGTTGCTGTTGTCGTTGGTTGGTTCTCTGAAACCAACATGATGTATGAGCTTGCTTTTATAAATTTGGATACGGGTCATTGTATTGTAGGTAACTTAGGCGTGATGTTTGAACGGTTGGAAAAAATACCTGGAGTGGATCAGGTTGATCGATATCGGAATTTGAATCTTTATAAGAAAAGTGTACGCCCTAAGTTTGATACTATGTTGAAAATGCTTACAACACGCGAAATGCCAAGTACCCATTTTCCCGAACAAGTCGAGTTACTGACTTTTGAGCAAGTTCGGAAGGAAAAAGGGAAGACTTTGTTTGGTGGCTTTGTGGGTGTTTTGCTCGGTGGTGGCGTTGGTTATGCTCTTCAAGTTTTTGACAGGCCTAATCACCAGATATATGGCGTTACGTTTGGGGTATTTGCACTGTGCATTGAGATTCCAGCATTCAGGCACTTTTTACGCCAAAAGCGACGAACTGCTTATGCGAGAAAAAATAACATTTAATAAGCTGTTTAAAATGAATATAATTCATTGATAAAAAAGGAAAATAGCATTTTCTGTTTTGCCATTTTATCTTACTCAGTTTGATAAATTATTAAATAGATTGAGAAATTTCTCAAATAGAGTGAGTAGTCTCAATTAGAGTGATTTCTGACA
>JABXIC010000183.1 GCA_013373265.1 Methylocystaceae bacterium
ATATGGCCGTTGCACCAACAGCCAAAAAGCTTGAAACCAATGACATTAATTCAATTTTGCACTTTGTCATCAGGAATGAGATAAGTACGCCACCACACATGGCCCCAAAGCCTTGTGCCGTCGTCATCCATGAAAATACCTGCGCCCCTTCAATCGTTGAACTTTGCAATCGGGAGGTAAAGCCAGGCAGTAATTCAAAGATAGGTCTTAAAAGCAAAGCAATAATAGAAAAGGTTACAAACATAGGCCCGATATTAGATTTGAACGCGACCCGAAAAAAGCTTTCTACAGCTTGGTTTTCATAACCATCTTCTTGAGCATCATTGGTACTTTTTTCCTCTTTTTTCATTAATACTGTAAATATCAAGGCAAATAGAAAATAAGACACTGCATTGAAAATGAATATCAGGTTGATTGCGTGCGTAACAACGATCCATCCGCCAACAGTAGGACCAATCATGCGGCCAACATTGAAAACAACTGAATTTATAGCGACACCCTGTGCTACTTTGTCTTTTGAAACAATTTTACCAACGAGAAGAAGTCGTAAAGGATGGTCCAGACCGTTCAAAAGACCTGTAGCGACAGACAAGGCCATTAAAACGGGCACGGTTATTTCATCCATGAGCCCAAAAACAAAAAGGACAATTGGCGGCAGAGCAGACAAAAGTTGAATATCGCGTGCAAGACGCATTGCAGACCATCTGTCCGTCATGACTCCAACAAAAGGTGCAGCCAGAACAGAGGGCAATAACTCAAGGGCAGCAAGCGTCCCGATGACAGCGGATGAATTGCTTATTTCCCAAGCAATCCAGAAAACGATAACACGTTGCCCCCATGTCGCTGTGATGGATGACAGGTTCCCGATTAAATAAGCAAGCAATCTTTTTTCTTTAAGAATGCTTATCATGACTTAACAGACACCGTCATGCACCCGAGAACATTTTCGCGCCACTTACACCCAAATCGGCTGGCAATTCTGCTTTGAGAATAGTACCGCTGTCAGATTCCGTGATAAATAGGGTACGTCTGTCCGCACCACCAAAAGCACAGTTTGTCGTTCCTAAACCTTTGGGTGAACGCACAACTGCAATAGGTTGGCCATGTGCATTGTGTATCCACACCAATCCCATACCAGTTTGGCAAACCACAACACCGTTTTGATTTGTCAAAGCAAGGCCGTCTGGTCCCGCGCGACCGCCTGAAAATTGAATAAACAGCCCTGCTTTCGTGACACGTCCACTTTGAGAAATGGGCAAGCGCCAAACAGCATTGGCACGGGTTACCGCCAAATAAAGTGTATGTTCATTAAGATCAAGAACAAGCCCATTGGGACTTGGCACTTTATCAATCAAACAGGTTAATTCACCTGTTTTGGGTTGCCAACGCCAGACACGACCAGTTGGATCTTGCAAACCTGTTTGCCCTTGATCCGTAAAATAAAGCGCGCCATCTTTACCAAAATGCAAGTCATTACACCCTTTAAATGACTCTGTATCTGCATCTCTCAATAAGGGCGAGACGTCTCCTGTTTCGGGATCAAGTCCCATTATTCCATTTTGATAATCAGCAATAAAAATACTTCCATCCGCATGAATTTTCAGGCCATTTGGTTGGCCGTCATATTCAGCAATTTGTGACACTTTACCTTCAGGCGTTGAGCGAAAGATGCGGCCAAAAGGAATGTCCACGAAATACAGGTTTCCTTGTTTATCAAAGGAGGGCCCTTCGAGAAAGCTATCAACCGACTGACCACGTTTATTACGATCCGCCCAGTAGGACGAGATACCTGTGCGGCGCAGTTTTTCGGGAAGTTCCGTAAAAACAGTCGCATCAATGACAAGGGGCTCAGGGAAAGGGTAGGTCATGAGTTACCTCCAAATGTCCAATCAGGGAAGAAGAGTACGATTTCAGGAAAGGCGATGAGCAGAAGCATAAAGAGTACAATGATGACAAAGAAAGGAGCTGTGCCAGCCACAACGTCTTCCACCTTTACTTCGTCAGATGAACTCGCAACAACAAACAAAATGACACCAAGAGGTGGCGTTAACTGCCCCAGTTCAACAAGAATCACCACAAAAACACCAAACCAAATTGGGTCAATGTCAAGGGCTATAAGTGCAGGGAAAATGACGGGTACAATAATAGCGATCATACCCAAGCCTTCCATAAAGCACCCTAAGATGGCAAAAACCAACATTATGATCAGAAGGAAAACAAATCTGGAAACATTGGCATCTTGAAGCATGCTAACAATCTCTTCACCGACACCAGAAAGTGCTGTTGCGTATGCAAAGATCATTGAACAGAAAACGATGAAAAGAATGTTGCCGCTCATTCTCGTGGTGCGCCCTAGAGCGTCGGTAACAAGAGCCCAGCTCAAACTACGATAAAGTTTCGCAATCGCAAGGGCACCGACCACGCCAACGGCACCAGCTTCAGTTGGGGTGGCAAAACCGCAGTAAATGCTTCCAAGAACAATAAAGATGAGCATCAAAAAGGGAACGATATCAAGGAAGCTTTTGCCAAGATCAGCAAAGCTTGCCGCTTTTGCATCGCGGGGGGCAAGATCACGATTCAACAAAACACGAATAATGATAAAACCCATGTACAATGACGCCAATACAATTCCAGGAACGAGCCCTGCGGCAAAAAGGCGTGCGATTGATGTTTCCGTAAAAGTCGCATATATGATCATTGTGATTGAAGGCGGAATCAGAATCCCAAGGGTTCCACCTGCCGCCAAAGAACCTGCGACTAAACGTTTAGAATAGCCACGTCGAGATAACTCAGGCAAAGCCACGGTTGACATGGCTGCTGCTGTTGGAGCGCTGCCACCAGAAATCGCTGCAAAAATACCACTGCCAGCAATGTTTGTATGCAATAAGCCGCCCGGCAGTCTGTGCAAAAAAGGCGCGACACCATTGTAAAGGCGTGCGGCAAGGCCCGAGGCGAGAAGAATCTCAGCCATCAAGACGAATAATGGAATTGCCGCTAATGTGAAGCTGTTAGAAGCCCCCCAGCTCACCAAACCAAGGGCTTTCCATCCTGAAAAACCTTTAAGCAACCAAATGTAAAATAATCCTGCACCGGCAACAGCAAATTGCACCCACAATCCGCCAACAATAAAAGCAACCAGCACAATAAAAACGATCAAGCCTTCCATTGTCATAAATCCTTTAGCTTACGAGCTGAAAGTAATAACTTTTCGATTAAAAATATCGAAAGTACGCTAAAGCCGATTGGCATGATGAGTTGAGGAATCCAAAGTGGTGTTCTTAACACTGTTGGTGCAAATTTTCCACGTGAGAGCGAACTGAACATCAGGTCTTGAGTTTTCCACGCCAGTATAAGGCAGGTAATTAAAGCCATCAGAATAAACAGACGGTGCACCCAGATTTGGATACGAGAAGGTATATGAGCGTAAATAAAACTTACCTGAAAAAGTGCGTTTGAGCGTAATGCCATTGCTGCCCCGAAAAAAGTCAGCATGACAACGCAGTAACCCGTTACTTCTTCGGCAAAGCCTAGGGACAGATTCATAAGGCTACGCATCAGGACTTCTGTGCATACAAGAAGGACAAGTGCAAGTAAAACCGCTCCTGTTGCAACTTGGATAACCTTTGCAAATCCATCAAAGATGGGACTGGCAGAAGCCAGTCCCTTATTGTCTTGTATATCCATTATTTATTTACCGCATCGCGCACCAACTTGAGTGCGGCTTCATATTCTGGGCCATTTTCTTTCGCCCAAGATTCCCAAAATGGGATCATTTTTTTACGTGCCATGTCTGCATCACCGGCCTTTGCAGCAATAAGCGTCATGCCAGCGTTTGACTGTTTCTTTTTCTGCACTTCTTCATCAACGAGGAAAGCTGCTGTTGTCTCAGGGCCGACCTTAGCGACGGTTTCACGCAAGGCTTTTTGTGCATCTGGACTTAATGCCTCAAAAGAATCTTTATTGGCGATAATCACAGAGTTTCCATAATTAACGGCAAAACGGTAGTTATAGGGGAGGAATTCGCCCCATTTTTTTGCACCACCCGCACTTGCGGTTAGAACACCTTCAATGACGCCACGTTCTAAAGAAGTTGGAACTTCACTGCCTGAAAGTGTGATGGCAGCGCCTTTAAATTCCTTAATGAAATGACCTTGTTCTGGTGAAGTTACGCGAATTTTGTGTCCTTCCAGGTCGGTCAGATCATCGATCTTAAAGGTGGTAAAAATTGTTTGTTCAGGATAGCGATAGCCCCCTAATAGAATGACACCTTGTTTGCCGAATGCTTTAACCAGAATAGGCTCTACGGCTTTATAAGCTTTTGCCCATTCTTCATCATTTTCGATAAGCATAGGAAGGGAAAGAACACGGCCAATAGGTACATTTCCAGAAAAGAAGAAATCGGCCGCAAAATCGACAATGCCATCACCCACAGCCTGGGTAATATCCGAAGATGATATCTGCAGAGTTTTCCCCAAGTGCAGGTCAATGCTTAAATCACCACCTGTTTTTTGCTCGACCTGTTCAGTAATTTTTTTCATTCCCTTAACAGCCGATGTGGTTGAGACGGATGAATATGTGTATCCCGTCCAGCTATCAGCTTGAACGATCGTTGCGGATGTCAGCAGTAGCGCCGCTGCGCCAAGAATTTTGAGTTTCATAATTATCCTCTGTTAAATACTAAGTTATTTTATACATGTGCACTTGCACTTATTTCCATGGTGTTTTTTCCCATGTTGTCTTTGCCACATTGTCTTGCTTACGCGCGACATTGGCATATTCTTCTCCTGAAACGAAAGCGAGTGGGTTTCCTTGATCTTTCATTTTCTTTTGAAAGTCAGGATTTTCATTCACAGCCTTCAAAGCATTACGGAGTTTGTCTGCAATTTTCTTGTCCAAGCCTGCTGGCGCAACGATCCCTCTTAAAGAAGACATCTTAATATCGTAACCAAGTTCTTTGGCGGTAGGCACATCTGGCGCAAAGGGTGAACGTTTATCACTTAAAATCGCTAGAACGCGGAGTTCATTTGGAAAGCTTGTCGTTTGACCAAGTGTAAGAGTACCCGCTGACACGTGCCCGCCCATTATGGCCGTTCTGGCATTGGAAGCCCCTTTGAAAGGTACCAGCGTAAATTCAGAACCTGTCGCGCTCGATAACAAATTTGCAGAAAAATGATCATTGCCGCCTAAAGCTGATAAACCAATTGTAATTGAGCGTGGATCAGACTTAGCCGCTTTCAGCAATTCATCTAGGCTTTTGTAAGGTGAAGATGCTGCAACTGTTATTGTATTGGGGTCTTCTACGAAATTTGCAAGATAAGTGAAGCTATCAATATTGTAACTCGCCTTACGATCATATGTAAGCGCCAAGGCAGCTGGTAAATTAAAAGTGCCAAGGGTGTAGCCATCTGCCCTTGCTTCAGCAACCGCTGTGAAACCGATTTGCCCACCAGCACCTGGTTTATTTTTGACAACGACGGAACGGCCATCTCCCAATTCTTCTTCCAGATACTTGGCGACAGTTCGCGCCATAACATCCGTACCGCCACCCGCGGAAAAACCAACAATGACTTCAATTGGTTTTTCTGGAAATTCAGCCATGGCTGGAACTGTTGTTAGTCCCAGTGCGATGAAAGTCATAAAGATTTTTTTCAAGACATGATACTCCTGTTATTAAGTGTGAATATTTTATTATTAATGCCGTAAGTTTTGGCCGCACTTCGCCAAAATAAATCGTCGCATTCACCCGATCTATATTGTGCAACAACACGCTTAAAGGCATTCCAGACGGTACAATAGCTAAACTGACCTTTATCAACGGGAAAGTTGCTTTCGAACATGGCACGTCGTGTCTCAAAAAGATTAATACAAGTTTCAATCCAAGGGGACCAATCTGCAGCTAAAACACTTGAATGTGGTGGTTTAGCTTCCATAGCATAGCGCCAACCGAAAACGGAAAGACCGAACCCGCCAATTTTAATGCGTGTATTCGGATAAGCGGCCACTTCTGCAAGCTTTTTTTGCCATGTTTTAAATGTATTCGGATCTTGATGATTATATGACCCTACACCGAGTGGCCCACCACAATGATCCACAACAATGATTAAGTCTGGAACTGCTTTTGCTAAGGCTTGCACTTCGTCAAGCTGAGTCTGATAGGCCCAAACATCTAAGACCAATCCCTTCTTGGCAATGACTTTCGCCCCTTCGATGAATTCCTTACTGCGCAGCAAACCATCCGGTGGAGGATTGGGGTTGGATCGAATAGCCGTTTCAGGATGGAACGCTGTTGTGTTTCGGATACCACACAACTTTCCTTGTGTTTTTTCTTCCAAAATATCAAGAACAGGCTCAATCTTCTCCCCCAGTTGGAGGTCGGCAAAGCCGACTAATCCTACTGGATGGTTTGGTGTTTCCTTGCACCAGTCTATGATCGTTTCCACCTCACCGACAGGACGTAATTCTGTTGGTCCTTCATCGTGATACCCTGTCTTACATTGAATGAAAAGGCTTGCACGGACATCATGACCAGAGTTTACATCATCCATAAACTCTTTTGCTTGATAGCGACCTTCTGAACGGTGCCAAAGGTGATGATGTGCATCAAAAATGGCTTGTTCAGGTGCAAGCACCTCCTCTTGTGTTAAGGCAAGCCATTCTTCTCTGACAAGGTGATGAGGACTTGCCATTTATTAGCCTTTCTTTTTATTGTCAAAAAAGCGACGCTTAAGAAACGGGCCTACAATCACGGCTAGCGTTAAGAACACTAGAACCAAACTCGTCGTATTCTGGAAAAGGACAGAAGGATCATTGCGACCAATGCGTAAAGCAAGCCTTAAGTTTTCTTCAGCAAACCCACCAAGTATTAAGCCCAACACCACAGGGGGGAGCGGAAACTTCATTTTATCCATTAAGTAACCTATCGCTCCAAATCCGAGCATCAAATAGACATCAAACATCCGCTCATTGATTGAATAAACACCAATCAGCATGAGAACGATAATAACGGAGCCAAGCAAAGGACGTGGTAAGTTTAAAAGGCGTGCAAAACTGTTCGTCGCTAACGATCCACCCAAAAAGACCAATAAAATGGCACCAAATAAAAATTGCCACATAAACCCGAAAACGACATCGGGGTTTTCACGAAATAGCATTGGTCCGGGTTGAAGCCCATGAACTAACAAGCCGCCAAGCATAACCGCTGCAACAGCAGTACCCGGAATTCCTAATGTAAGGGCAGGAATAAGGGCGGCAGCTGTATCGGCATTATTTGCTACTTCAGAAGCCGCAACACCTTCTGGCTCTCCCTTTCCCCAATTTTCTGGATTTTTGGAAGTTCGACGCGCCTCGTTGTAAGACATGAAAGCTGCCATTGAGCCACCTGCACCAGGCAAGATCCCAATCCATACACCGATGATCCCCCCTCGTATCCAGGTCTTAATATAGCTTTTCATGCGTGGTAGGGTTTTCCAGATTGGTTCGGTCCCCAATTTACTCGCATCTGTTTCCGTTTTTAACGGCGTTTCCAACAGGTCAATGACTGGTGGCAAGGCGTATAGTCCAACCAGCAAAATAACAATACTGATCCCATCCAATAGTTCTAATTGACCAAAGGTGAAACGGTCGACGCCAAAAATGGGATCAGACCCGATGACTGAAACAAAAACACCAAAACAGGCACTTATTAAACCTTTTACAGGATTTCCACCCAGCAAGAAGATAATCGAACACAGACCAAAGACCGCAACCCAAAAGACTTCAGCAGGACCAAAAAGCAGGGTGACCTTCGACAGGGGGGGCGCCAACAACATCAATGCAAATGCGCTCATAATTCCGCCAATGGAAGAAGACACAACAGCAACCTGAAGCGCATAGCCACCTTGACCCGATTGTGCCATGGGGTAACCATCAAAAGTCGTGGCAACAGCCGCTGGTGTGCCCGGAATGCGCAGAAGAACAGCCGGGATCGCCCCACCATACATAGCACCATTATAAATACCTGCCATAAGCCCAAGGGCAACTAATGGCTCAAGACCAAAAGTGAAGGGAACAAGTACAGAGATTGCCATTGTGGCACTCAGTCCGGGCATTGCCCCAACGATGATCCCTGCGAGAACACCAATGACGACGACTGCAAAATTTGTAAAAGTTAAAACGACAGGTAACGAGTTTAAAAGATCAGAATACATTGTTACCTCAATTCATCCAGATATGACCAATAGGAAAATCACGGTGCATCCCTAGATCAAAAATTAAATAAACAGCGCCAACTACAATCACTGAAGCAGCAACGAGACCAAGCAAATTACGAAATCCAAAGATGTAAGCTATGAGGGGGATACCAATGGCTGTACTGGGATAGAATCCAATATAATCAACAGATAGTACATAACAGACAATCAAGATAAACGACCCAATCACCCGTTTAGGAGATTTTGTTACTTGTTCTGGTGGAGAGCCTGCACTTGCTGCGCGTTGATCTCCAATAAGCAAAATCAGAGAGAGCGCGATAAGACCAATCAACATAACGGCAGGGAGTAAAGCAGCAATTGTTCCCAACTCGAAAGCAGGGGCAAGAAATGCACCTGAGATGAGAATAATACCGAGCGCCGTCAATGTCTCAGGTCTCAGCATGCGATGTTTATTCTTGTTTGTCATGACCTAAATTCCATTCATAGAGATTGCGCGAGGAAATATATTCCTCGCGCACGAGCCTTAGTTCCAGGGGGTCGTTTCCCAAGTTTCTTTGGCAAGGCTGTAGAGCTCATCGGTGAGTTTCTTAAATTCTTCACCTGTTACGACTTCAACAGGGTTTGCTGTTGCGGCCATTGAGCTTAAAAACTCTTTATCCTGTGAAGCCGCTCTGAACGCTTTCTCCAGTTTGGCTTGCACGTCTGCAGGGAGCCCTTTTGGTGCAACAACACCACGCATGGAACCATTGATAAGGTCATACCCCTGTTCTTTAAAGGTGGGCACATCAGGTGCAAAGCTTGAACGTTTCGCCTGTGCAATCCCCAGAACGTTTAACTCGCCCTGGAATTTTGCAACCTCTGACACATTGAAAATGCCAACGGCAACGTGTCCGCCCATAACAGCAGTACGTGCCGGTGCAGAGCCACGGAATGGAACGACAGTAAATTCAGTTTCTGTTGCTTTCTGCAGTTTGATAAGCAAGAAATGGTCATCACCGCCCAAGCTAGACATGCCGACTGTAATTGCACGAGGGGTGCTTTTAGCCGCCTTAATCAGATCGTCCATTGATTTGATACCGCTACCCTTCTGCGTAACGATAACGTTCGGATCATTCACGACATTGGCAAGAAAACTAAAACTATTGCGATCATATTCTACCGAACGATCTAGTGTACGCGCCATCATGCCGGGTAAATTGAATGTTCCCAATGTATATCCATCAGGTTCTGAATTCGCGACCTTTGTGATACCAATCTGGCCACTCGCACCTGGCATATTCTTGACAACAATACGGGCTCCTTTACCAAGATATTTCTCGATAAAAGGCATTGTGGTACGCGCCATGACATCCGTACCACCACCAGCTGAATACCCGACAACGACGGTAATCGGTTTTTCCGGATATTCAGCCATTGCTGTGCTAGCGGCCATAACTATGCCGACGGTTAAAAGTGATTTTTTGATGAATTTGAACATATTTTCCTCCCTGTATATTCTATAAAATTAATCTGTTGGAAATTGACAGCCTCGCTCTTTCAAGGCGGCATCAACCCAAGTACGATCATTTGTTCCTTCTGAGATTTTCTTCATTTGCACGACTTCCGCGTCTTGCTTTGCCTGAGTTTTTGCAAGTATTTCTTCGGCATCCGCCAACGGGACACACAGCAAACCGTCCGCGTCACCAAGGATAATATCGCCGGGCTCAATAACCATTCCGTCCAAACTAATGGGAACATTAATTTCACCAGGACCATCTTTGTAAGGTCCCCGGTGTGTTACACCTGCTGCAAAAGTCGGCAGGTTTGTCTCCACAAATGCGTCAAGGTCACGAATAGCTCCATTCAACACAAAGCCAGCAACCCCTTTTTTGATGGCATAAGCAAGCATCAGCTCCCCCATCAGCGCATTCGTGAGATCACCACCCGCATCAACAACAATGACATCACCGTCTTGGGCCATATCGATGGCTTTATGGAGCATTAAATTGTCACCGGGGCGAGATTTAACTGTAATCGCAACACCTGCGAGGTTTCCGGAAGCATGCATCGGGCGAAGAGTTGCACCGCCAGCCGTCATGCGGGCCATTGCATCAGATACATTCGCAACGGGCAGTTTTGAAAAAGCCTCAACAAGCGACTTTTCGGCAACTTGTTGACGGTTACAAATTCTAAATCCAATAGACATGATATTTTCTATTCCTAAATATTATTGAGACAAGGCGTTCAAAAGTTTTCGATTTGCAATGCGTTCTGGGGGAATGGACTTGCCTTCCAGCAGATCCATAATTCCTTCAACCGCAGCCACACCAACCCGCGCACCTGCCTGACGAGTTACGCCGCCGATATGAGGTGTAATAATGATGTTGGATTCAGCAAAGAAGGGGTGGTCAGCTGCCGGGGGTTCCACAGCGAATGTATCCAAACCAGCACCAGCCAAATGACCAGATCGCACCGCCTCGACAAGTGCAGCTTCATCAATTAAGCCGCCGCGAGCTGTATTCACAATAAAACCACCTGGCGGCATTTTTGCGATGGCCGATGCATTGATAATGTTTTTCGTCTGCTCATTAAGCGGGCAGTGCAAGCTTAAGATATCTGAACCTGCGAACAGGTCTTCGATATTGTCGCACCGTTCAACCCCATTTTTGGCAAACACATCTTCATCAGCAAACGGGTCGTAACCGATTAACTTCAAGCCCAGGCCTTTTGCCATACGACCTGTCGCCTGAGCAATCGAGCCCATTCCCAATAAACCCATGGTAGAGCCATCAAGTTCAACACCAGAGAAACCGGGCTTTTCCCAGCGCCCTTCTCTTAATCCAGCATCAAGGGTCCTTATGCGTTTAACCGTCGCCAGAAGCAATGATATTGCGTGCTCAGCGACCGAAACCGCATTTGCACCCGTTGCAACCAACACAGGGATATTTCGCTTTGCAGCGGCTTCAAGGTCGATATTGTCTGTCCCAACACCATGCTTGGAAATAACTTTCAGATTTACGGCCTTGTTAATCACATCAGCATTCAAACGCCCCATGCGTGACACAACACCAACTGCACCGGTAGATTCCAAAGTTTCAGATATGACATTACTGTCAGCATATGCAGGCGTATGAATGGTCTTATAGCCACGCGCTTCAACCAAATTTTGCGCAGCTGGATCTAAATCCGGTCCTGTCACGAGGATCGTTTTATTCATTATATAAACCTCCATGACCCCCTCAATGAATCAAGGATCATTTCATTTGTAGATTTTGGGTTTCGTGTTAGCCCCTGTGTGAAGCATTTGACTTTTCTTATTGTTTTTGACTATATTATGTCGATTTACTTCATTAAAGCGCATAATTCTTTATTTTAAAGTAAGATTTTCTTAATTTAAAATTGTGCAGAAGCGAGGATCAATTCGTGGAAGCATTAATATATGATTGATTTCATATGCATTTACACAGTTGTTGCAACGCACAATTGCGGGCTTGTTTCTGATGCTCGTTAAACAATAAGAATAGCTAAAACGATGAAAAAAAATTAAAAAAAAGGAGGCAACACCCGCTCTTCCATTTTTTTCTTAATTTTAGGATTAGCTCTCTATATAATATTGAAAATCTTTATTAAGATGCGGATTTTGCATACTAGCTTAAGAGAAACTGATTAAGCAATGGATACAAGGCAACTTAAGACTCTTCTCGCAATTGCGTCGCATGGTACCTTTGCGCGGGCTGCCGATAGGGTTGGGCTTACTCCTTCTGCTGTGAGTCAGCAAATTCAAGCCTTAGAACTTGAATTGAACGTTCCGTTATTTGACCGTTCCAGTCGCCCTCCAGAATTAACGCCCCAAGGTGCTCAAGTTCTTGAATTAGCAAAACATATGCTTCAGCTTGAAGAAAATGTAAAAGCCAGCCTTAAAGGTGAACATGTAGCTGGGACATTAATGCTTGGCTCAGTCCGCTCTAGTGCCTTAAACTTATTACCGAGAGCAATTGTGAAAATGCGATCACAGTACCCGGAATTAAAAAGTAA
>JABXIC010000157.1 GCA_013373265.1 Methylocystaceae bacterium
GACCGGCCATGTTGGTGGCGATGGTCACAGAACCGGGTACACCGGCTTGCGCGACGATATAGGCTTCGCGTTCATGTTGTTTGGCGTTGAGAACTTCGTGTTTGACCTTGGCTTTTTTCAGCGCTTTGGCGAGTTCTTCAGATTGTTCGATTGAAACGGTACCAACAAGGATGGGTTGTTTTTTCTTATGGCAGTCGATGATTTGTTCAACGATGGCGTTAATCTTTTCCCCCCGGGTGCGATAGACTTCGTCATCATAGTCTTTACGGCTGATGGGGCGGTTGGTCGGCATATCGACCACTTCGAGTTTGTAAATTTCAGAAAACTCGCCCGCTTCTGTCATCGCCGTACCCGTCATACCGGATAGTTTGGGATATAGGCGGAAATAGTTTTGGAAGGTGACGGATGCCAGTGTCTGGTTTTCTTGTTGGACGGTTACTTTTTCTTTGGCTTCAAGCGCTTGATGCAACCCGTCTGAATAGCGACGGCCTTCCATGACACGGCCTGTAAATTCATCCACGATCATGACCTTGCCGTCTTTGACCAGATAATCAACGCCATTGGCAAAGATATGGTGGGCGCGCAAGGCGCAATTGACATGGTGCAGCAGGGAGACGTTGTTCAGATCGTAAAGTCCGCCACTTTCCATGATGCCAGCTTCTTTGAGCAGTTCTTCAGCATGTTCCACACCGCTTTCAGACAGGGACACAGACTTAATTTTTTCGTCTTTTTCATAATCGGATTCATTAAGGCTGGGGATAATGCTGTCCACAACGCCGTAAAGTTCTGAACTGTCATCAGAAGGGCCAGAAATAATAAGGGGTGTACGCGCTTCATCAATCAGGATGGAATCGACCTCATCCACGATGGCAAAGTTGAAGGGGCGTTGCACCATGGTTTCCAGCGAAAATTTCATGTTATCGCGCAGGTAATCAAAGCCAAGTTCGTTGTTGGTGGCATAAGTGATATCACAGGCGTAGGCTTGTTGGCGTTGTGTGTCATCCATTTGGTTGAGGATGCACGAAGTTGTCATGCCTAAGAAGTTATAGACTTGCCCCATCCATTCACTATCGCGTTTTGCCAGATAGTCATTAACAGTAACCACATGCACGCCTTTGCCGCTTAGGGCATTCAGGTAAGCCGCAAGGGTGGCAACCAGTGTTTTACCTTCCCCTGTTGCCATTTCTGCAATCTGTCCGCGATGCAGGACGATCCCGCCGATAAGCTGCACATCGTAATGGCGCTGTCCTAATGTTCGTTTGGCGGCTTCACGCACGGTGGCAAAAGCATCAACCAGCACATCGTCCAAAGTTTCCCCATCGGCTACACGACCTTTAAGCCATTCGGTACGTGCGCGCAATTCGTCGTCACTAAGTGGTTCGACTTCCGCCTCAAGTGCGTTGATGGCATCGATGTGTTTTTGGAGGCCTTTGATGTAACGATCGTTAGCTGTGCCGAAAATGCGGCGGGCAATAGCGCCAAACATAGATGGAAATCCCCTGGGTAAAATAAACAGTGCAGGTCTGTATGTAAAATACGAACCGGACAGAGATAGAATGATCGTGCCCTTATGTCAATTGTGCATGCGCGTTACAATACTGTTACCTTAATCTTCTGGACTGAATTGTGAGGATGTGCATTATGCCTGTAGCTTAAATTTTCGCGATACCGATAGAGGTTAATATACATGTTAAAAACGACGTTCCGAGGCCTGGTTTTGGCAGGCGCCCTTGCATTCTCTCTTCCCGCTGCAGCCGCTGATAAAAAAGATGATCCGGTCGTTGCGACTGTAAATGGTGGTGAAATCCACTATTCGGAAGTGTTGGAAGCCCAACGTGCAATGGGCCAGCAAGCCATGGCGATGCCGCTTGAAATGATCCAAACCATGTTGATCAATTCTATCGCGGATAGAAAATTGGTGGCGGCTACGGCGCGTATGGAAGGCGTGCAAAATACGGAAGCCTTCAAAAAACAAATGAAAACCATTGAGGAACACGTTTTACAACGCCAGTTCCTGACGGATTACGCTGAAAAGCAAATCACTGACGAAAAGGTGAAGGCTGCTTATGAAGCGATGATTAAAGATTTTAAACCGACAAAAGAAGTGCATGCCCGTCACATTTTGGCCAAAGACGAAGATACAGCAAAAGCTATTATTAAAGAATTGGACGATGGCGCTGATTTCGTAAAATTGGCAAAAGAAAAATCAACAGGTCCATCCGGCCCGAATGGTGGTGATCTTGGGTTCTTTGGCCCCGGTCAGATGGTGCCTGAATTTGAAAAAGCTGCCTTTGCGATGAAAAAAGGGGAGCATTCAGCCAAACCTGTAAAATCCCAATTTGGTTATCATGTGATTATGGTTGAAGAATTCCGTGATTCTGTTCCTCCGAAACTTGAAGAAGTTGAAGAGCAAATCAAAGGCGAAATCGCTAATAAAGCGGTAAGTGATTATGTTGCAGAACTGCGCAAAAATGCTGAACTTAAATTGTTTGATAAAGATGGCAAAGAAATCAAACAAGATAAGTAAGCTTTAAAAACTTATTTTTATTAAAAAAACGTCATCATCGGACTTGATGTGAGACCGTTTTCAAGTTTAATTGAAGGGTCTCCTCAATGTTTGAGGATGGCGTTTTTTGTTAGGAAGCAAATATGACCGAAATTTCGCCCTTGGCCCCTGCCACTTTCCCACAAATCGCACCAATTAAAGGTGTAGAGTTTGCAAGCTGTTCTGTTGGTATTAAATATAAGAACCGTACGGACTTAATGGTGGCCTGTTTGGCTGAAGGGACAAATATTGCCGGTGTGTTCACGCAATCTTTGACGGCCTCTGCGCCTGTGGATGCATGCCGCGAAGCTTTGGCAAAGGGCAATGGTACGGCGCGCTGCGTGATTGTGAACTCCGGCAATGCCAATGCTTTTAATGGCAAAAAAGGCATTGCTTCTGTTGAAAATATTGTAGCCGCTGCTAGCAAGACCTTTGCTTGTTCAGAATATGAAATTTTCACCGCGTCCACCGGGGTGATCGGTCAAGCTCTGCCGGATAAAAAGATTACGGATGCGCTGGACGATCTTAAATCTGCCATGGGGAGCGCAAGTTTTGAAGATGTGGCCCGTGCCATTATGACGACGGACACATTCCCTAAAGCCGCCAGTGCTACAGCCATGATCGGTGATACAGAAGTCACGATTTCCGGGATCACAAAAGGGTCTGGCATGATTGCACCGGACATGGCGACCATGCTGGCGTTTATCTTTACCGATGCTAATATCGCACCGGACGTGTTGCAGGGCCTTTTAAAAGAGGCCACGGACAAATCGTTTAATGCCATTACGGTTGATAGTGATACGTCAACCAGTGACACGGCTTTGTTGGCCGCAACCGGACAGGCGGGTAATGACCGAGTAACCCGTTTGGATGCGCCGGAACTGGCGGGCTTTAAACAGGCATTTGAAGACGTCATGATTGATTTGGCAAAACAGATTGTACGTGATGGTGAAGGGGCCAGTAAATTTATTACGGTTAAGGTCACTGGCGCTGAAACCGATGTAGCAGCCAAACGTATTGCTTTGGCGATTGCAAACTCTCCCTTGGTGAAAACCGCGATTGCGGGGGAAGATGCCAACTGGGGGCGTATTGTAATGGCTGTCGGTAAAGCGGGTGAGAAA
>JABXIC010000050.1 GCA_013373265.1 Methylocystaceae bacterium
ATGGTGATGGTGCCGTCTTCATTCATGCTGAAGCTGGTCGGGGCAGAGACATCAACCGCGTCATTGACTTCGGCGACTTCGATGGTGCCTGTTGCGGCAGTATTTTCTGTACCATCTGAAACGTCATAGGAAATATTGACTTCGCCGTTGAAATTTTCATCCGGTGTAAATGTCCATGTGCCATCACCATTGTCTGTTAGCGTACCGTCATCAACATTCAGGTTAACGATGTTAAGGGTATCGCCATCTACGTCGGTTGCATTTGCCAATAAATCAGCTTCGGAAATGGTGATGGTGCCGTCTTCATTGACGTCAAAGGTGGTTTCGCCTGTTATAACGGCAGCGTCATTGACGGCTTCTACGGCGATGGTGCCTTCTGCCGGTGTGAGGTCCTGACCGTCAGAGACATTATAAGACAGGTTAACATCCCCGTTGAAGTTTTCATCCGGGGTGAATGTCCAGGTACCGTCGCCATTGTCAACTAATGTACCGCTGTCGGCAGTAAGATCTGTAACGGAAAGGGTATCACCTTCCACATCTGTGGCGTTGGCGAGGAGGTCTTCTTCTGTAATGGTAAAGCTATTATCTTCAGCAACATCAAATGCTGTATCGCCACTTACTACGGCAGCGTCATTGACGGAGGCCACTTCAATGGTGGATGTGGCTGCTGTTGTTGCCTGACCATCGCTTACATCATAAGACAGATTGATTTCACCGTTGAAGTTTTCATCGGGTGTGAAGGTCCAAGTGCCATCACCATTATCAACAAGTTCACCATCATCGGCGATTAGATTGGCAATGCTGAGCGTGTCGCCATCCGGGTCGCTTGCGTTTGCCAATAGGTCATCTTGCGTGATTGTAATGGTGCCATCTTCATTCATATTAAAGACGTTTTCACCATCAACAACCGGGCCACTGTTTGACTCTGGCGGTGTATCTCCGATGATGTCATACGTTTTATCAGATTGAGTCGTTTCTTCAGACGGGCTGACTTCAATTTGAATGTTGACGTTTGTCGGTGTGTCGGGGGCGAGGGCGATGACAAAATTTTCTGCCTGATCTGCGCTGACGACGAGTCTGCCGTCTTCGTCAGCCGTACCAGCTGAGGTTTGTGTACCAGCAGGGAGGTTGATGACGATTGTTCTGTCTGAATAAGCAGAAAGATCCAGAGGGATAAGTGCTGTCTTATCAGCGTCAGAGGCCGCATTCAAGGCGTCTGCATCAATGTTTACATGATAGCGTTGAAGGTCTGTATTGTCGCTTTCAATAGGAGCGCCGCCATCAAGTATACTTCCTCTGCTCTCGTCTACGCGGGATTTGTCACTGGCCATGGAGGTGGCTTGAAGGGTGAGGTCACTTTCTTGTTCGATTTCAAAGTTGTTGATAACAATAACCTGATCCGACAAGCCTTCTTGATTGCCACCGTTGTCCAAGTCGAACATTTCGATGCTGCTTTTGGTGCCTTGATTCTCAGCCATGATTTTCTCTCGCGTTTAAAGTTTTGTCGTTTGGGATTTGATTGGATAAATCTTAAACGGCGGGTTTATTGATCTGTCTAAAACTATCATAACTGGATGAACTTGGTTTGACCTTCTTGTTTTTGTGGTTAAATAAGAAGTATTAAATGATCTTAAAATCAAAAAAATAATAAAAGTATTAAGTATATATACGTAATTTAGGGAAAGACTGTATTAATCATGGACAAAGGCGAATCCGAATCACGTGGTAAAATGACGAAAATGACTTTGCTCTTAAGGTAAATTTTATCTTATATATATAAATTATAAGTTATGTTTCTTTTGATGCTTTATTCCTCAAATGTAGTAAACAGACAGGTATTTTTGCTTCAAAGGTTGAGGCCGGAGGGGGAAAGTTATACACCTGCCGAAAAATAAGCAAATCAGGGCCTTACGGGTATATACGTAGTAAGAAGACACCCCGAATGGTCTTTCCTGTTTGTTAATAATATATAGTTATAGTGTGCGCTGAAGTATTGGTCCAATTGGGCTTGGTTTAACGTGCAGTCGTTGTGCTGAGAAATGAAAAGCTTACCGTTATGGTAATGGAGAATTCGAATATAAGGTTCGTAAGACCTTTAAGGCGTGTAATCTTCAGTCGTATGGATGTTGTGCTTGCATCCATGGGGTTGAACATACTAACGCTTGCCCTGCCGCTTGTTGTTTTGCAGGTTTATGATCGCATTATTCCCAGCCACTCGACCGATACTTTTACCTTTATGGTTTTGGGCTTAATCACAGTTGTCTTATTGGACGGGGCGTTGCGTGCTTTGCGCACCTATGTAACGACTTGGGCCGGTACCCGGTTTGAACACGCTGCTTCCGTGCGTGCGTGTGATACTTTTTTAGGGTCAGAGATACAGGATTTTGAAACCACACCACCGGGTGTTCAGATGGAACGGTTTTCTGCGATTGAGGCGCTGCGCGATCATCAATCGGGGCAGGGACTTGTCAGCTTTACCGAGTTGCCTTTTGCTTTTCTGTTTGTCGCCCTGATCGCCCTTATTGGCGGACCATTGGTTTATGCGCCTATTGGTGTGTGTGTGATGGCCGCAGTGTTTGCCATCTGGTTGGGTATGAAGCTGGATAAAATTATTCGTCTTCGTAATCAACGTGATGATGATCGCTACAATTTTATTTTTCAGGTTTTAAACGGTATTCATTCGGTAAAAGGGTTGGGGATGGAAGCGCTGATGTGTCGCCATTACCAACATCTGCATGCGCCAGTAGCCGAAATTATGGAAAAGCTGGTCTTTTATTCCTCCCTTGGTCAATCGGTGGGTGCGATTTTAAGCAATTTTGCCATGGTCTCTGTCGCCTTGTTGGGCAGTATTTTTGTGATTAATGGTGAATTGACTGGTGGTTCGTTAATGGCTTGTACCTTATTAGGGGGGCGTGCCATCCAGCCTTTGATCCGTATGATCGGAGTGTGGGTTCAATATCGCTCTCTTAAAATGTCGAATGAACGACTCAATGCTTTGGGTGCTATTCGCCAGGAAAATAATTCAGAACAAAATATCGCCAATACGGGTGAAATTACCGGCGAAATTACTTTTGAGAATGCAAGCATTTATCAAAGCAATACAGGCTATCCAATCTTCAAAAAATTGAACCTTCACATTAATGCGGGGGAAATCGTTGCTGTTTTGGGTCAGGTCGGTGGCGGTAAGTCGGCATTACTGGAAACGATTGCTGGTTTTATTCCGGTGACCTTTGGGAAATTGATGTTTGATGGGGTCGATGCACGACGTTTGAGTTATCGAAAATTGCGTGAAAATATGGGGTATGTAAAGCAAAATGCGCCCCTTTTTAAAGGGACATTGCGCGAAAATCTAACCAAATTTAGAAACCGTGAACATCTGCCTGCCGCATTGGAAATTGCTGATAAACTGGGTTTGAGTGAGATCATCGCCGCCATGCCTAAAGGATTGGAAACACCCGTTGGTGAATCTGCGGCAGAAGGTTTGTCGGGGTCGGTACAACAGTTGGTGAGTTTGACCTTAAGTTTTGCGGATCACCCTAAAATCTTGTTGTTGGATGAAGCCAATACAGCCCTTGATGGGGATGCAGATAGACGCCTGCGTGAATATCTCGAGACATTAAAAGGCAAAACAACGGTGCTTATGATTACAGAGCGACCGTCTATGATTAAAATTGCGGATCGGGTTATTGATGCATCGCATGGTGTCGTACAGGAAATGATATGGGAAGGCTTTGGCCCGGCAAGACCTAAATATCCGCCAGCAGAAAATACTGACTCTGTGCAAGAGGAAGCGTCATGAGTGATATTGTCCTTCATCAGCCACCTCCCAAAAACTTAATGCGTTTGTGGCGCAAGGCAGCGTTTAACCGGACGGGGGCGGAAAAATTAGACCCCATTATCACCAGCTTGTTATCTTTGCTTGAACAAATCGGATGGAAAGGGTCGGCACACCGGATTATTGATGCTTTACCCTATGATGCGGAAAATCTATCCATTTATGATTTGCGCAATATTTTGTCACGTTTAGGTTTTCGTACCATCCGCTTAAAGACTAAGCAAAGTAAGTTGTCTTTACGGCTGTGCCCTTGTATTTTGCATACTAAAAAAGGCAAGGTTTATATTGTCGTTGAAGACGAAGGCAAGCCTGTTGCTCTTGATCCGGAAAACGGTGAGAAGCTTCCGGTGAATAGTCTTTATGTGCGTGGTACTTTTTACATTATTGAAAAGATTGATCGCGAAACCAAAGAAGAAGAGGATCGGTCCGAAAGATGGTTTAGAAACTTGTTTTTACAATTTCGCCCCATCATCATAAAATCATTTTCTATCAGCTTTTTCATCAACTTGATGGCTTTGACCATTCCGTTGGCCATTATGATGATTTATGATCAGGTCATTGCGAAAGAGTCGAAAGAAACACTCTATTACGTGGCAAGCGGGGTGTTTATTGCCCTGAGCTTTGAGCTGATTTTACGCATTGTCCGTTCCAAGGAACAAGCCTATATCGCGGCGCGTTTTGATTATCTCGTCGGCACGAAAGTATTTGAACAAATCTTGCATTTGTCTCCTGTTTTTACAGAACGTGCCCCGGTTGGTGGTCAGGTTTCACGGATCAGAAGTTTTGAATCCTTGCGTGAAATTTTCTCAGGGTCGTTGGCGAACACGATTTTGGATTTGCCTTTTGTTTTACTCTTTATTTCAGTCATTGGATTTATTGCAGGACCGATGGTGATTGTGCCGTTGGTTTTGGCAACTTTATATGCCATTTTGGGCGCAATCATTATGCCTGAAATACGCGCACGTTCTCAATTGTCAGGTGAAGTCAGATCAAAGCGTTATGGTTTTCTGGTCGAAATGGTGTGGCAGTTGCGACAGGTCAAGCAACGTTGCAGTGAAGAACGTTGGAAAAAACGTTTTCGTATTCTTTCCGGGGATGCGGCGTGGCAAAATCTACAGGTGGCAAGACTTCAAGGCAATGTGCAGAATATCGCACAGACATTGATGATGGCTGCGGGTGTGTCGACACTTGTTTTTGGTGTTTATGGCGTTATGAACCAAACCATCAGTCTTGGCGCTTTGGTGGCAACTATGATGCTGGTGTGGCGGGTTTTATCACCTTTGCAAGCTTTGTTTAATGTGTCCAACCGTATTGAACAGATGCAAAATGGCATTAAACAGCTTAAAAGCATTTTGCGGTTTCCACCGGAACAAGAACCCGGTGATGCGCCGCAAGCGGTTGTCGAATATAAAGGGGCGATTGAATTTAACCGCGTCAGTATGCGCTATAAGGCCGATACAAACCCGGCGATGCTGGGGGTCAGCTTTAAGGTTAATGCAGGTGAAATGCTGGCTATTACCGGTCATTCCGGTTCAGGTAAAACCACTTTGGCAAAGCTGATTTTAGGTTTGTATCGTCCGCAAGCCGGTGCCGTCACCATTGATCATGTCGATATTCGTCAAATGAAACCAATTACATTGCGTCAGACCTTGGCGTATGTACCGCAAAGCAATCATGTTTTTCCGGGGACTTTGTACGAAAATATCACATTGGCAGACCCGACTGCTTCTTTTGCACAAGTGCGTAAAGCATGTCGTCAAGCAGGTATCCTTGATACGATTGAAGCCTTACCGCAAGGCTTTGAGACAGAGTTTAAAGAAGGGTTACAAACGCAAGTGCCGCAAAGTTTTTTGCGTAAAATCGCCTTGGGGCGTGCGTTCTTGCGCAAAGCACCGATATTGATTTTGGATGAACCCGCCGGGTCCATGGATGAGAAAGATGAAGCGACATTTATGGAAGCCCTTGAAAATGCGCGTGGGACACAAACAATTATTATGATTACCCAACGCCCAAGCCATATGCGTTTGTGTGATCGTTTGATGGTCTTAAAAGAAGGTCAAATTGATATGCTGGGTAAACCAAATGAAGTTTTAGACAAGATGTTTGCCAAACCGCAACCGAAGCCCAAACCCGAATCTGAAGGGGCTGCATAATGAGTACCATTGATCAAATAGAAGATGAAGTTCTGGCACCTAAACGCGTGATCCCGCGTGAGCAGTTAAAGCTTTTATCCCATGAGGCTATGTTGGAAGAATCTGGCCCCTCACGTATGGCATCAAGTGTCATTGTTTTGATTATGGGACTGCTGGTTTCAGCAACAATTTGGTCAAATTTTGTTGAGATCAAGACATCGGCAACCACGCAAGGCGAGGTGATCCCCTCTGGCGATAAGCGCGTTGTACAACATTTGGAAGGCGGTATTGTTGAGGCGATTTTGGTTCATCCCGGCGAATATGTGGAAAAAGGCCAGGCTCTGCTGAAATTTGAACCAACCTTGCGCACGGCAGAACTGAATCAAATTCGGGCACGTGAAGCCGCCTTGTCCATTAAATTCCAACGACTGCGTGCTTTTATTGACAACACCGAACCGGATTATTCTAAATACATTAAAGAATACCCGCAGTTGGTTGAGGAAAGTCAGTTTAACCTGAATGGTGTGCGCGCGCGTATTGAAGGCCAAAAAACAGTCTTGCAGTCACAGATTGAACAGCAACGCAAGTCTGTTGAAAGTTTTGAAAAACAAATTGTCAGCTTGAGAAACCAATCTAAATTGTTTGAACAGTCGGTCAATATGCGGCGCAAATTGTTTAATTCCGGCCATGGATCGCGGGTAAACCTGATCAATGCCGAACTTGATCTTGCTAAAAACAAAGGGGCGATTACGGAAGCGGAAGTTTCTAAAGAGCAAGCGATTGCCAGTATTGAAGAAACCAAGAACCAAATTCTGGAAATTGATATTACAGAACGTGGCAAAGCACTGGATGAATTGGATAAAACAAGTGGTGAACTGGCTGAGGTTCGGGAAAACATTGCCCGTCTTGAAGATAAAGTGACCCGTCTAGAATTGCGCGCTCCTGTCAGTGGTGTGGTACATGGTCTGGAAATCAATACACCTGGTTCGGTTGTTCAACCGGCGCAAGTCGTGATGGAAATTATTCCAGCGGATGAACAAGTGGTTATCGAAAACAAAATCCAACCCAAGGACATCGGTCATATTGAAATAGGGCAATCCACAAAAGTGACAATAACGGGCTTTGATGCAAGACGATATGGGACTGTTGAGGGGGAGTTAATTAATTTTTCACCTACAACCTTTACAGATGAAAAGGGAAATCCTTATTTTCGTGGACATATCCGCTTAAAAGAAGATTTCTTGTTGGCAAATGGCATCAAACACAAAATTGTACCGGGCATGACAGTGCAAGCAAATATTATTACCGGGGAACAAACCTTATTGGAGTATCTAACACGTCCTGTTTACGTGTCATTGCTCAATGCATTTAGTGAAAGATAAGGGTATGTTCTGGGAGAATCGATTCGTTGTGACGGAGAATAATTAAGTGTTCGGTTGGCTAAAAGGTAAGCGCGACAGGCGCCCGACGTATGAAGAAGCAAAGCAAATTGCTGTTTGCGATGATGTTGAGGCGCGTCGTGATTTAGCTGCTTTGACGGATCTTGAGCCGGAACTATTGTATTTTTTTGCCACAGATAAAAACAAAGAAGTCCGGCAAGCTGTTGCCGAAAACAAAAGGGCACCCTTGCAGGCGAAAGTTATCCTGACCAAGGACGAAGATAAAGAGGTTCGCGAAAAACTCGCTTCACGCATTGGTGAACTGACCCCTGCACTTGATAAGGATGCCACATCGCGGGCAAGCCAGATGGTCATTGAGGTCATGCGTGGCCTCGCCAATGATCAAATTGCCGGTATTCGTGCCATTCTATCTGAAGAAATCAAGACAATGGACAATATCCCTCACGACACTGCCTCCAAGCTGGCGCGGGATATGGAAGCAAGTGTTGCTGCACCAATGTTGGAATTCTCACCGTTGCTTGAAGATGATGAATTGATTGAGATCATTTCAGAAAGTATTCAAGACGAGGCACTGACAGCCATTGCCAAACGTCAAGGCTTGGGCGAAAAGGTGTCTAATGCGGTTGCTGAAACTGAAAGTGGTCAAGCGGTACAGGCCCTGTTGGAAAACCAATCTGCGCAAATCTCTGACAACACATTGACCTTTATTTCTGAAAAGGCAAAAGATCATGATAATTGGCATGGCCCGTTAGTTAACCGGGATAAGCTGCCGGATGAGGCCATTGAAAATGTGGCGCATTATGTTAGCACAGCTTTGGTCAATCAGATGATTTCCAAGCATAATTTGCCCAACGATGTGGTGAAAAAATTACGTATGACGGTTTTTAACCGTTTAAATAAAGTGCGCAGTCGTTTTGCTGAGAAGTTTTCACAAAGCCGGGTTCTTCTGGCAGAAGAAAATGATACCGTTCGTCGTCAATTAGAAAACTCCCTCACGGAAGTGGGCTTTATTGATATCCGCTCGGTCGGTGATGGTGAGACCGCTTTGCGTGTATTTGAAGCCGAACGCACGCCAGTGAAACTGATGATTTGTTCAGATACGCTGCCGGATATGGAAGGTCAGGAAATTCTTGAAGAAGTCCGTGACTTGGACGAAGAGGTCGCGTTTATGTTGCTGTCGGCAAAGAATGATGAAAGTGCAATTATGGGAGCAAAAGAATACGGTGTGAATGAGTATGTGCTTAAGCCCTATCAGGAAGCTGATTTGCTTAAACGCATCGAGAACATTTACAAAAAACTATTCTAGGTTAAAGCGTGCAGATGAAAACGAAACTGCGCATCCGTATTGCCTTTCCTAAAGGGCATATTGGGCCGGGTAAGATTGCCCTACTTGAACAAATCGACAAGATCGGTTCCATTAGTGGTGCAGCAAAAGAGATGGGGATGACCTATCGACGGGCCTGGCACTTGTTAGAGACGTTACAATCCGTACTTTGCGAAGACCTAATCGAAACATCAATTGGTGGTAAACGTGGCGGTGGGGCAAAGTTGACGTCTGTAGGCCAAGACCTTATTCGTTTATACCGTGAAGCTGAAGAGGGGGCCGTTAAAGGAGCAGAACCTTTATTGGCTAAAATGGATAGCTTGTTGGATACACAAAAAAAAGGCGACCATTAAAGGTCGCCCAAGTTTTGCAAAAGTGACAGCGCTAGAGGTCACTTCGCGTTCGGTGTGAAAAGTTGTTGTCCATTGACTTTATATTCACCAATTAATTTTTGACCTTCGGGTGAAACCAGCCAATTTACAAATTTGTTTGCCAAGTCTTCTTTGACGTGGGGAAACTTTTTACTGCTGACGGCAATGACGCCGTAAGGGTTGAAGAGAGAAGCGTGACCTTCACACAGGATGGCGAGGTCTGCTTTATTTTTAAAAGAAATCCAAGTGCCGCGATCACTTAATGTGTATGCGCCCATGCTGGCAGCAATATTAAGCGTTGCGCCCATACCGGAACCCGTTGCGCGATACCATTCACCTGTTAAAGCATCTTTACCAACGCCTGCGGCTTTCCAGATGGCAAGTTCACGTTTGTTGGTACCGCTATCGTCACCACGAGAGGCAAAGGGAAGTCCAGCGGCCTTAACTGCAGACAATGCTTCTGTCGGGCTTTTACAGCCTTTAATTTTAGCCGGGTCTTCTTTCGGGCCGATGATGACGAAGTCATTGTACATGACATCATAGCGTTTCTCACCAAAGCCATCGGCAACGAATTTGTCTTCGGACGGGCGGTGATGCACAAAAAGAACATCAGCATCGCCTTTGCGTGCCAGACGTACAGCTTGACCCGTGCCAACCGCAACGACACGGACTTCGATATCAGTCTTGTCGGTAAACTTGGGCAGGAGGTATTTAAACAGACCTGAGTTTGCAGTGGAGGTTGTTGAAGCGACTGTAATAAAATTGGGTTGTTCAGCAGCTGCAATCTGCGTAAGCAAGAAGAAAGCGCTAAAAATGGCTAGTAAATTCTTTAAACGATTCATTGACGTTAAGCCCTTTTGATTATGCACTATATTGTGCGTTGTGCTTATAAAAGCATAGCGAGATCATTATGTCCAGTCCGACATAACGAATCAATCGTATTTTTATCGTACTTTCGGATAATGCTTTGTGTTTTCATATTTTGTGAAAACGTGTATAGCTTTTTGTATGGATTTGATAACTGACACAAAAACGCTTGAGGCGTTTTGCGACCGACTGGCGAATGAGACATTCGTTACGGTAGACACCGAATTTATGCGTGAGAAAACCTACTGGCCGATCCTCTGTTTGGTTCAGTTGGGAGGCAAAGAGGAGGCATCCTGCGTTGATGTCTTAGCTGATGGTATAGATTTGACGCCTTTATTTGACTTGATGGCCAATGAAAAAGTTTTAAAGGTTTTTCATGCCGCACGTCAGGATGTGGAAATTTTCGTCAAATTGACGGGCAAGACACCTATGCCGATGTTTGATACACAAGTCGCAGCAATGGTCTGCGGGTTTGGTGAATCGGTTGGTTATGAAACGTTAGTTAATACGATCTGTAAAAAGAATCTGGATAAGGGATCGCGCTTTACAGATTGGAGCAAACGCCCGTTGACGCCGCGACAAATTACTTATGCTTTAGGTGACGTGACCCATTTGCGCGATATCTATGAAAAATTGATGCGCACTTTGGAAAGCAATAACCGTGCAGGCTGGCTTGAAGAAGAAATGACAGCTTTGACCAGTGAAAGCACTTATATCGTTGATCCCGATTTGGCTTGGAAACGCTTGAAAGCAAGAACTAAAAGCACAAAGGTTTTGGCCGTCTTGCGTGAAGTTGCCGCATGGCGCGAACGTGAAGCCCAACGCAAGGATATGCCGAGAAATCGTGTGATCCGCGATGATGCCTTGATTGAAATTGCCCATCACACCCCGACAGACGCGCAAGCGTTAGAACGGGTACGCGGCATGAATAAGTCAATTGCACAAGGACGCTATGGCAGCGAAATTCTGGCTGCCATAAAAATCGCGTTGGAAATGTCACCGGCCGATTATCCCAAACCACCAGCTAAAAAAGATTTGCCCAAAGGCCTTGGCCCTGTGGTGGATTTAATGAAAGTTTTGCTGAAGTTTAAATGTGAACATAACGATGTTGCCCAAAAGCTGGTCGCAAATGCAGCTGATTTGGAACAGCTGGCAGCCTATGGAAAAGAAGCTGCGGTTCCATGTTTAAAAGGCTGGCGTCGTAAATTGTTTGGGGATGATGCAATCAAATTGAAAGAAGGCAACTTGGCCTTAGCGGTGCGTGGCAAGAATATTAAAGTGATTGATCTGGATCGCGTGTCTTCTTAGCCGTGTTCTAGGCGGCCACTCAGGTTTAGATGTTTGCCAACCCCTTTGACGCGTTTAGCGACAGCCTCACCTAAGAAAACGTCTTCGTCTTCGGGCAGGGATAAAATCAGTTCACCACCGCGTATTTCAAGTCGGGTTTCTTCCAAAAGGTGCGGGGCGCCACTGGCCAAGGTATGGGCAAGGCGCAAGGCTGCGCCGACAGTCTTTGTCCAAACTTCATCTTCTTCTGCAAGAAGAGTGCGCAAGGGGGTGGCGATACGTCTGTTAAAGTCGCCTTTGTATCGGCTATAGACACAGGCGCTCAGTAAGGCGCGATCATGATGGGATAAACCCGCCACAGGTAAGCGTAAAACCCGTAACAGGCCGTGGTCTGCACGGTAGTCAGGGTGTTCAGCCCAGGCAATATCGTGCAAAAGGCAGGCCCCGTGGCGTAGTTTTTTGAATTTTTCACTTTCATCGGGAAAAAGGGGCGCCATCCAGTGAAAGACTTCTTCACCTTGTTGCCCAAAACGTCCTTCACGTTCAACCAAATTTATGCAGGCACTTATAAGCGGGTCTTGTGTGCGCAATGTGTCATCAAGAGATAAAAAAAACTGGCCTTCGCGCATGGAATAACCAGAAAAAACCAAATGAGACGGTTTGATTGTTTCCATGACTTCTTGCAACAGGGCAATGGCGGCGGGAAGTGTTTCCAACCGTTTTCTTGAAACATCGGGGACGCTTTGCAGGGCGTCCTGGCTGAGTTTTGCGAGAATGTTTAAAAGTGATTCTGCCTGTTCACGACCCAGTGTAAAATTGTCAATAACGTGCAAGGGATAATCAATGTAATTCATGAGTAAGCGCGCAACAGCACGTAAAGACCCGCCGACGGCATAAAAGGGGCGTCCTCCCATTTCGTCCAGCCAGTTTAATGGTTTAAGTTTTGTAGAAATGAAAGCGCGCATATCTGAAATCGAGGCGCGATTGGCATTCATGATACGCAGATGGCCCAAGGCGGTGGTGTCATGTTTGGCAAAGGTCCCGTGATCCAGGGCGACAAGGTCAAAACTGGCCCCCCCCATATCCCCGAGCAATCCATCGGCATCGGGGAGGCCGCTTAAGACACCATAAGCCGCAAGTTTGGCTTCTTCTTCCCCGCTTAAAACGCGCACGTCACATTTAAAGCGCTTTTTGATTTCCTGTACAAAATCAGGGCCGTCATTTGCTTCGCGCACCGCAGCCGTTGCCAGCATGCTGACATTGTCGACTTCCATCACTTCAACAAGCTTGGTAAAGCGATTAAGCGTTTCATAAGCAAGTTCAACACCTTCGGGGTTGAGCATACCTGTATCGTCCAGGCCTTTGCCAAGGCGGCATTGCACTTTTTCGTTAAAGATAGGCAAGGGCACACGGGCTGGGCCATGAAAGACCACAAGGCGCACCGTGTTAGACCCAATATCTACAATAGCCGTCAGATGCCCTTTATTGTCCATTAATTAGTCCAACATCAGCTTTTTCAAGATGGTGCCTTTTTTCTTCAAGGCAGACCCGCGCCCAGATAGGCTGGGGTTGGTCATGAAGTAATTATGGCATGAAAAAGCGGTTTCGTCGGCAGGGACACGACTGAAGGATCCGTCGGCTTTTAACACCCAGCTTTGGGCTTCATCTTTCAAATTGGCGACCATAATTTGGTCTATGATCTGACGGTGCACGGTATCTGTTTCAATCGGTACCAAAGTTTCCACACGTCGATCAAGGTTGCGCGGCATCCAGTCCGCAGAAGAGATGAAAATCTTAGCGTTGCTGTTCGGCATTTTAGAGCCATTGCCAAAACAGACAATGCGGGCATGTTCCAGGAAACGTCCCACAATGCTTTTAACCCGAATGTTTTCTGACAGACCGGGTACGCCTGGGCGCAGGCAGCAAATGCCACGAATGATAAGATCAATCTGTACGCCAGCTTGTGAGGCTTCATAAAGGGCATCAATGATTTTTGGATCAACAATGGAATTCATTTTTGCCCAAATTTGCGCAGGCTTTTTGGCTTTTGCATTTTCAATCTCATTTTGAATACCTTCCAAAATGGTTGAACGCAACGTGAGGGGAGAATATTCCATCTTTTCCATTTTTTCCGGTTCTGCATAGCCTGTCATATAATTAAACAGCTTTGTTGCATCCCGGCATAGTGCTGGGTCGCAGGAAAAGAAAGAAAGATCGGTATAAATTTTTGCCGTGATCTGGTGATAGTTTCCTGTCCCCAAATGGACATAAGAACGTAGTTTATCGCCTTCTCGACGTACAACAAGATTGATTTTTGCATGGGTCTTTTTGTCGACAAATCCATAAACCACTTGTGCACCCGCACGTTCCAGATCACGTGCCCAACGGATATTGGCTTCTTCATCAAAGCGCGCTTTGAGTTCCACCATTGCTGTGACCGATTTCCCGGCTTCCGCAGCTTCAATCAATGCTTTAACGATCGGGGAGTTGTTTGAGGTACGATAAAGGGTTTGTTTGATGGCAACCACGTCTGGGTCGCGTGCTGCTTGTACAACAAATTGGACAACCGCATCAAAGCTTTCATACGGGTGATGAACCACAAAATCTTTCTTGCGAATAGCAGCAAAACAGTCACCGCCAAAGTCACGGATACGTTCCGGGAAACGCACGTTATAAGGTTTGAATTGCAGGTCGGGTCGCTCTTCGACAATCAGTTCTTTCAAATCAGCCAGGCCGAGAAGCCCGTTCAGAACAAAGCTGTCGCTCATCTGCATGCCTAATTCTTCTACGACCAGTTCACGTAGTTCATCAGACATATCTTCGTCTATGGATAAACGAATGACGCTGCCGCGACGGCGGCGCTTAAGTGCGCTTTCAAACGTGCGGACCAAATCTTCGGCTTCTTCATCAATTTCCATTTCACTGTCGCGGATGAGTTTGAATAACCCGCCAGAAAGGACCTGATGATTGGGGAATAGATGGGCAAGGAAGAGACGTATCACCTGTTCCATCGGCATAAAGCGGATGGTTTTGCCATAATCGGGTAAACGGATAAAACGTGGCAGCATTTGCGGCAGTGGGACCATTGCCTTGAGGTGTTGTTGGTCGATGGTTGATTCCAAAGAAAACATCATGGCAAGGCCCAAGTTCGGAATGAACGGGAACGGGTGGGCGGGATCAATGGCCAATGGCGTCAAGGACGGGAAAATTTGTGAAATGAAATGATCTTCCAGCCAAGGGATATCTCGTTTGGGAACATCTTGGTATTTAAGAACTTTAATGCCTTCTTTAGAAAGAGCTTCGCGCAATTTGCGATATCGGTCTTGTTGCCTCATAATAAGGCTGTTTGCAGAGGCGTGGATTTGTTCCAGCTGCTGTGCCGGGTTAATACCATCGTAACTCAGTGATTTTACACCGGCATGAACCTGTCCGTTAAGACCTGCAACGCGCACCATATAAAATTCATCAAGGTTTGCGGCTGAAATAGATAAGAAGCGCAAACGCTCTAGAAGAGGGTGGTGGGGGTTGTCTGCTTCTTCAAGGACGCGGGTATTGAATGCCAGCCATGATAGTTCTCTATTGATAAAACGATCTGGCGAGTCGATTGAAATGGTGGAAGCACTTTCTTGTTTTTGTGTCGGTACGGTCATATTTTTGCCTCCTGAATGGGTCTGAAATACACGCTATGTCTGCCTTATAGAATTAAGGTGAGGATAGAATACATGCGGTGTAATCGAAAAAGATGAAACTTTTATGATAGTCCCTTATTATATAGCAAATATTTTCAAGCAAGTACAAAGGCTAGAACCATTGAAGAACCTTTTATTATTGAGACATGCAAAATCAAGCTGGGCAAACCCGGATTTAATAGATTTTGATCGTGGGTTAAATGATAGAGGTAATCGGGCGGCCCAAGCCATGGCGGTACATCTGTTACAAGAGATGCCATTGCCTGATATGATCATCTGTTCAAGTGCGCAGCGCACGCGTGAGACATTGGCGTATTTGCTTAAGTCTTATGCCCATCCCATAGATGTCGAAGTAACACGTGACCTTTATATGGCGTCTGATTTAACCATGATGGAAAAAATTAAACAGGTTTCACCAGAAGTAGAGACTTTAATGGTACTGGCCCATAATCCGGGGATGGAAGAATTGGCCATGATGTTATGTTCCACCGCACAAAGCGCATTAAGCCAGGAAATGTATATGAAATACCCGACAGCGGCCTGTGCCCATTTTATATTTGAGGTGGCGTGTTGGTCTGAAATCAAGCGCGCGACAGGGACGCTACAGGCTTTTGTACGTCCTAAAGATATTCTTGTTTAGTGTTTGTCACCCATAAAAGCACGTACAGCCGTTAAATAAAGTCTTGCGCGTGTTTCGTCATCCAGATCGTCCAGAATCTTGGCTTTTTGTTTGCGTACACGTTGGGCAGACTCGATCAGCGCACGGCGTTCAGGTGTCATTTTTTTGGCGGCTTCTGCTTTGACTTGTGCCAAAAGCGATTCATTTTGGGAGAGCAAGTCTTCCATTTTATGACCGCTGCCTTCAAGTTTATTGATGGCATCATCAAGCGCAATCGCCGATTCAGTGCGGTAATCGGCGTCTTTTTTCTTGGTTTTCTGCTTTGTTGCAGGTTTTTTGCCCAAAGCTTTGCCAAGTAATTTTTTTTGTAATGATTCAAACATCAGTTTGTATGACAGCTCTGTTAAGTTTATAACGGATTTAGATTGTAGCATGAAATTGTTATAGAAATCTAAACTCATCTCGCTATGCTGTAAGTTATGAAAAGATCTCGAAACGCAAAAATTATCGCAACGCTCGGGCCGGCCAGTTCCACCCGCGCACGCATCGAACAGTTATTCAAGGCGGGTGCTGATGTTTTCCGCTTGAATTTCTCCCATGGCACACATGAAGATCATAAAGAGCGCTATGATGCCATTCGTGACGTTGAAAAAGAAACAGGACGGCCCATTGGCATTATGCTTGATTTACAGGGGCCCAAGTTACGCCTAGGTACGTTTCGTGATGGGTCTGCATTGTTGGGTGCCGGTCGTCCGTTCCGTTTGGATTTAGATAAAACACCGGGCGATGTAACGCGTGCGCCTTTGCCACATCCTGAAATCTTTGAAGTTTTAAAACCGGGCATGATGCTTTTGCTGGATGACGGTAAAATGCGTTTGAAAATTCACAAATGCGGTAAAGACTTTGCTGAGACAGAAGTCTTGGTTGATGGTGTGCTCAGTGATCGCAAAGGTGTCAACGTACCGGATGCGGTCTTGCCTTTATCTGCGCTGACTGAAAAAGACATGGCGGATTTGAAGTTCGGCCTGTCCATTGGTGTGGACTGGGTGGCTTTGTCATTTGTGCAAAAGGCAGACGATATTCGCGAAGCCAGAAAAATCATCGGTAAAAAAGCCTCCATCATTGCGAAGCTGGAAAAACCATCAGCTATTGATGATCTTGAAGAAATTATGGAACTCACAGACGCGGTTATGGTTGCGCGGGGTGACTTGGGTGTTGAGCTGCCGCCGGAAGATGTGCCGATTTTACAAAAACGCATCATTACACTTGCGCGCCAAAAAGGTAAGCCTGTTATCGTGGCCACACAGATGCTGGACTCTATGGTGTCGGCACCGGCACCTACACGTGCAGAAGCTTCTGACGTGGCAACAGCGATTTATGATGGGTCTGATGCGGTGATGTTGTCGGCTGAGACAGCGGCCGGGGATTACCCCATTGAAACCGTCGAAATTATGGATCGTATTATCCGACGTGTTGAAGGGGATCCGCTTTATCACACTTATCGTCAAGATGACCGTATTGATCCTGAAGAAACCGACGCTGATGCGATTAGTGCTGCGGCACGTCAAGTGGCACAAACCATTGGCGCAGCTGCGATTGTAACCTATACGACGACAGGGTCCACGACATACCGTGTGGCACGGGAACGTCCGGAAATTACGATTTTGGGATTGACGCCGAAGATAGAAACGGCACGCAAACTGGCTTTGGTCTGGGGGGTGCATTCAGCAGTGTCAGCCGATGCGGCAAACTTTGCAGAAATGGTTAAAGGGGCACGTAAAGTGGCCAAAGCTGAAAAGGTTGCCATGCGTGGTGATAGTGTTGTTGTTACTGCCGGGGTACCGTTTGGGACGCCGGGGGCAACAAATATTTTACGCATTGCAACAATTAGTTAAGCCATGTTTTCTGAAATTTTCTCCATTTTGGCTCCCGTATTTGTCTGTGTAGGCATCGGCTATGGTTGGGCCAAAAGCGGGCGTGACTTTGACACGTCAATGGTGACAACCATCGTCACCTATTTTGCGACCCCATGCTTGGTGTTTTATGCGCTGGCAAAGGTCGAACTCGATACCTCTGTTCTATGGGATATGGGGGTGGCAGCATTGTTGGCGAATATTGCTTTTGCGGTGATCGGTGCGATTGTGCTTGCTGTGTTTAAACTGCCACAACGCGCTTTCTTGCAAGCTTTAACCTGGCCAAATGTGGGTAATATCGGTTTGCCATTGTGCCTTTTGGCGTTTGGTCAGGAAGGGCTTGCCCTTTCGATTGCATTTTTTACCGTCTATGTGGTGTTGCAAATGACCGTTGGTGTCGCTTTTGTTTCGGGTAGTTTTTCGCCCAAAGCCATTTTGAAAATGCCGATCATTCCAGCAACGCTTTTTGCTTCTGTCTTTCTGTTTACAGACCTTGCTGTTCCTAACTGGCTGTTTAATACGACAAAATTGGTTGGGGACCTGACTATTCCGTTGATGCTGTTTACCTTGGGTGTTTCATTGGCAAGTTTACAAATCGGTAGCTTGAAAACAGCCATCTGGCTTTCAACGCTGAGACTTGGAATGGGCTTTGGTGTTGGTGTGGGATTGGTTGCCGCCATGGGCTTAACGGGTCCCGCAGCGGGAGTGGTGATTTTGGAATGCGCCATGCCAGCAGCCGTGTTCTGTTATCTCTTTGCCCAGCTTTATGATCAAAGGCCGCAAGAAGTGGCGGGGTTGGTTATTGCCTCAACCTTCATGGGGTTTGCCGTCTTACCTGCCCTTCTTTGGTACGTCCTTTAAAATAAAAAAAGCTGCCCTTATTTAAGGACAGCTTTTTTTCGAACCAATGGCTTATTGGGCAGCCATTGTCGTAACGTCGTTGTTTCTGAATTTCTCAAGAAGGGTGGCTTCACGGGCTTTCACCTCTTTCACCGCTTTTTCTTTAATGTGACCATAACCGCGAATTTCGCGGGGCAGGTTGACGATTTCGACGGCTAAGTCGTAATTTGTTGCCGACAGGTTTTGACAGAGTTCTTCAACCACACCTAAATATTCCGGAATCAGTTGGCGTTCCATTTTGCGTTCCGCCGTTTTGCCAAAAATGTCGAACTTGGTGCCACGTAAATGTTTAAATTTGGCGACGGTTTTGAAAGCTTTGAGCATCCATGGGCCGAATTCCTTTTTAATTAGATGTCCGGTTTTGGGATCGCTATCGGCCAATAAAGGCGGGGCAAGGTGGAAGGTCAGCTTATAACCAGTTTCAAACTGTTCATCGAGTTTACGCTTAAAATCTGGGTCACTGTAGAGACGGGCAACCTCATATTCGTCCTTGTAAGACATGAGTTTTGCCAGAACGTGGGCAACGGACTTGGTGAGAAGGTCTGACCCATTCCCTAGTTCATTTTCAGCCTTTTGAACCCGTGTGACCATGGCGCTGTATTTTTGCGCATAAGCACTGTCTTGATAAGCCGTCAGGTGTTTGACGCGATGTTCAACCAAGGTCGTGAGATTGTTCGGGATAAACTGTGGCATATCTTCTTTGATCAGGTTGGTCAGTTTGTCCATGTCATGCGCTGCCCAGCGACCTAAAGAAAAGGCTTGTTTGTTGAAGTCGATGGCAATGCCGTTCAATTCAATTGCCTTTAACAGAGACTCTTCTGAAATGGGGATCAAGCCTAATTGGTAGGCATAGCCAACAACAAACAGGTTAGAACCAATGGAGTCACCCAACAGTTTTGATGCTAATTCGCTGGCATCAAAGAACCAGCTGTCACCTTGGCTGACGGCTTCGGCGATGGTTTGTTTCATTTCCGTTTTGGGGAACGGGGCATCGCGGTTGACGGCAAAGTCTGGTGTCATCACTTTATGATCGTTGATGATGACTTTGGTTTGGCCTTCTTTCAGTTTTGCCAAGGCATCGTAACTTGCCGATGTCACAAGGTCACAGCCAAGCAACAGGTCAGCTTCACCGGCCGGAATTTTGACAGAGTAAATATCTTCAGGGCTATTTGCCAATCGAATATGGGAAATGACCGATCCGTTTTTCTGTGCCAAACCTGTCATATCAAGAACAGAGACACCTTTTTCTTCAATATGGGCGGCCATACCTAATAAGGCGCCGATGGTGACAACGCCGGTACCGCCAATACCGGTCACAACGATAGAATAGGTTTCTTGGGTTGTGGGCAGGGTGGGGGCCGGCAATGTCCCTGACATCAATTGATCCAGCTGATTGCTGCCTTCTTTTTTGCGCAACTGGGCACCGTGTACAGAGACAAAGCTGGGACAGAACCCTTTAACACATGAAAAGTCCATGTTACAGGTGGATTGGTCAATTTGACGTTTGCGCCCCAACAGGGTTTCTTTCGGTGTAATGGAAACACAGTTGGATTTTTCACCGCAATCGCCGCAACCTTCGCAGACGGCATCGTTGATAAACAGACGATGGTTTGGTATGGCGGCTTTGCCACGTTTGCGCATGCGGCGGAGTTCAGTTGCACAGTGTTGATCATAGACCAGAACAGACACGCCTTTCCAATTTCGTAATTCACGCTGGATTTCATCCAGATCATCGCGGTGATGGAAGGTGACGCCCGGTGCAAATTCACTGCGGCTGGGGTATTTGTGCGGATCGTCTGCAACAATGGCAATGCGTTTAACGCCTTCGCCATGTAGCTGTTGAGTGATGCCTTGGATGGTCAGCGGGCCGTCGACGGGCTGTCCACCTGTCATGGCGACAGCGGCGTTAAACAGGATTTTATAGGTGATGTTGACGTTTGCGCCCAAAGCTTGACGGATGGCAAGAATGCCGGAGTGATAATAAGTGCCGTCCCCTAGATTGGCAAAAACATGCTTTTCATCGGTGAAATGGCTTTGCCCAACCCATGGCACACCTTCACCGCCCATTTGGGTAAAGGTCTGTGTATATTCCGGACGCACCCATGTTGCCATGTAATGACAGCCAATCCCGGCTAAGGCACGTGACCCATCCGGGACACGCGTTGAGGTGTTGTGTGGACAACCGGAACAGAATGTGGGGGTGCGTTGCGTTGTTTTGCGTGGTTTGGCGAGTTCGATTTCTTTTGCCTTTAACCATGCAAGACGTTTTTCCATCTTTTCATCTGTGTAGTATTTTTGAACACGTGATGCGATAACGCGGGCAATGCGTGCCGGGGAAAGTTCGTTCGCGCTTGGTAAAATCCAGTCGCCTTCTTCATTAAACTTACCAATGACGCGCGGGCGTACGGCTTCAGACCAGTTATACAGTTGTTCTTTTAATTGGTTTTCAATGAGGGCGCGTTTTTCTTCCACGACGAGAATTTCATCCAGACCTTTGGTGAATTCTTTAATGCCTTGGGGTTCCAACGGCCAAGGCACAGCCACTTTGTAAAGACGGATGCCCAATTCACTGGCACGCTTTTTATCAATGCCTAAATCTTCAAGGGCTTGCAGCACATCTTGATAGGATTTACCGGATGTCACAATACCAAGGCGGGCCTTGGGACTATCGATCATGACGCGGTCAAGTTTGTTGGCGCGCACGAATTCAATGGCTGCATAGAGTTTATATTTTTGCAGGCGGTATTCTTGTTCCAATGGTTTGTCGGGCCAACGAATATGGATGCCATCGGCGGGGAAATCAAAATCGGGATATACCGTTTTGACGCGGGTCGGGTCTACATAGACTGAAGCCGATGCATCTACGGTTTCTGAAATGGTTTTCATGCCGACCCAACAGCCGGAAAAACGTGACATTTCCCAAGCAAGGACACCGTAATCCAGAAATTCTTGAACGCTTGACGGGTTAAAGACCGGAATTTGCGCATCCATAAAGGCATATTCTGACTGGCAGGGGATGGTGGATGATTTACAGTTATGATCATCTCCAGCCAAAACAAGCACTCCGCCATTCGGTGACGTCCCTGCATAGTTAGCATGCTTGAGCACATCGCCGGAACGGTCCACACCGGGGGTTTTACCGTACCACATGCCGAAGACGCCGTCATATTTGGCCCCTTTGAATAGACCGACCTGTTGGGACCCCCAAACGGCGGTGGCACCGAGTTCTTCGTTAATGCCGCTTTCAAATTTAATGTGCTGGTCTTCAAGGTATTTTTTTGCTTTCCATAACTCGCGATCGAGATTACCCAACGGTGAACCGCGATAACCGGAAATAAAACATCCTGTGTTCAAGCCGTTAAGCTGGTCGCGCTGTCGCTGTAACAGGGGCAGGCGGACCAATGCCTGTGTACCCGTCATATATGCCTGACGACAATCCAATGTGTATTTGTCTGCGAGTGTTACGTTGCGAATCATATTCATCGCTTTGCCTCTCTTGAAAAGCTTCTACCCTGGTTATCTTTATTAAGTAAGTATCAGGGGATTAATTACCAGATTTCAAGTAGGTAAGTGTTGCTGACCTAAAATTCGCAAGAAAGAAAGCGGCTTTTGATTGTTTCAAAAGAAATATTTCGGCTTATGAACATTTATTGAATATATATTACCCACCTTGCGCTGCAATATTTGAGTTGCGACTGCGAAAGGTTGTTGCTTTTAATCTCAAGAATCGAATTAGCCGATCAAATCTTCACTGAATTCTTGTTGAATACGTTCAATATCCGGCAAGTGGTTGATCAGTGCATTGACGCACTCTTCATCCAAACGAACGCCGGCTTCGACTTGCAATGTTTTGATTGCACGATCATTTGACCAACTCTCTTTATAGGGGCGGCAACTTGTCAACGCGTCAAAGATATCGGCAACAGCAACGATTTTGGCTTCGAGTGGAATATCTTTTCCACTCAGCCGATTTGGATAACCGCTACCATCTAAAGCTTCATGGTGATAGATGACAATGTTGCGCAACATATCAAAGAAATTAAGTGTATTCAGGCCGAATTGTTCTGACATCATTTCTATGATTTCCCCGCCTTTGGTGACGTGGGTTTTCATTTCTTCATATTCTTCGGCCGTTAGTTTGCCGGGTTTGAGCAAAATATGATCCGGCACGGCGACTTTGCCCACGTCATGTAAGGGAGCAAATTGAAAAATATATTCAACCCAGTCGTCGTCTTTGCCATATTTAGGGGCCAAATCGCGTGCAATCAGGCGGGAATACCGCGACATACGCTCCAAATGGCTGCCGGTTTCTTCATCGCGGTGGCGGCTAAATTCACGCGCAGTTTTAACGGCTCCCTTAAAGGTCTTAAGGTTTTGAATCTCATTCACAATCAGCAAAGAGACAATGCCTGCATAAGCAGCAAGGGTGGCTGTACGAGCTTGTGAAAAATAGCCGACTTTAGATGAATTGAAAAACAGGAAGCCGTAGAGGCTGCCATTATAGCGAATAGGCAAGGTCATGCTTGAACGAAAGCCGCAGTCCAGAAGTTTGGCAGTGTGTATGCTTTTGTTGGGATGGAGCCTTAAGTCATCGATGATACGTGGTTTAGTATCATTGGCAATTTCAAGCAAAGATTTTGCCTTATCTAGCGGGGCTTCATAGAAGCTGATGGGGGAGGCACCATTTGTGCTATGTGCAAAAGTTTTTAAGACGTTTGTCTCTATATCATAAACTGCAACGGCAACCCGGCAGAGGTGAGGATATTCTCGTGTAATTTCAGCGTGAATGTGACAAAGTCTCTCCGCAATGGAGATTTTATCTTTATCCAAAACGTGTTGCAGCATGCATGCCCCTGCTTAACATCAATCAGTGATTGCTATGGTTAAATATACTTGCAAAGTATGTAAAAAGCGATTGTCTATATGTATAAGTGTGTTTTTAAAAAATGAATAAATCAGCCATATAACTTTGAAAGTGCGTCACCATATTGAGTTTCAATAACGTGACGACGAATTTTTAATGTGGGTGTCATTTGTTCATTTTCAACAGTAAAAGGCTCACCGCTGAGAATGAATTTACGCACTTTATCAATTTTAGATAACTGTGAATTGACTTGAGTCACAGCTTTGGAAATTTCTTCATAAAATTTATCATTTTTCACGAGTGTATTGAGATCTTGCGGCAGCCCATGTTTTTTGGCCCATTCAAATGCATATTCTTCATCCGGGATAATCAAGGCCACAAGATGGGAACGTTGGTCCCCATAAACCATACATTGGGCAATTTCTTTTTCTAAAGAAAGATAGCCTTCAATGCGTTGTGGCGAAATATTGTCGCCACCGGAATTGACGATAATATCTTTTTTACGATCCGTTATTTGCAGGTATCCATCTTCATCAATAAAGCCGATATCACCGGTATGTAGCCAGCCTCCTTTGAGGACGCTTTGGGTTGTTTTTTCATCACGCCAGTAGCCTTGCATCACCAAGTCCCCACGCACAAGAAGTTCTCCGTCCGTGGCGATTTTAAGTTCTGTATTGGCAAGGGCAGGGCCCACGGTGTGCATTTTAATCTTTCCTGGGGTATTCACACAAACCACGGGGCCACTTTCAGTTTGGCCATAACCTTGCAGGATACGTACGCCCATGCCTTGAAAGAACAGGCCGACTTCTTGGTGTAAGGGGGCGCCACCGGAAACAAAAGCTTTTAGGCGACCGCCAAAGCGTTGACGTATTTTATGGCGCACCAACCATTCTAAAGCAACATGCTGCAAGGTTCCTAAAAGGCCGAGGCGTCGTCCTAAATGTTTGTCGATACCAAGTTGAACAGCTTTTTTAAAGAGCTGTTCTTTTTCCCCACCTTGTTGTTCGATGTTGCGCAATATTTTTGTGCGGATCATCTCATATAAACGAGGCACGGCGGTCATTAAGGTTGGTCTGCACTCCGCCATATTTTGTACAAGTTTTTCGGCACTTTCCGCATAATAAATTTGTGCTCCTAGATAGATGGGAAACATCAATCCGGCGGTATGTTCATAGGCATGGGAGAGGGGAAGAAAAGACAGAAAAACATCATCACCTAACCCAAGTGGTTTTAAAACCGTTGTGGCACCGGTGCAATTGTGCAAAATAGAACGATGCGCCAGCATGACCCCTTTGGGTCGTCCGCCTGTACCGGATGTATAGATGATGCAGGCTGTTTCATCGCTTTTGATTTGTTTAACATTTTTTTGAATCAGCGTTTTGTCTGCGACGGCACCTTTCAGTATGTCATCCCAATGATAAACTGAGTGGGTGAGTTCTTGTTTTAAAGACAATTGTTCAATGGAAATGACAAATTCAATGTCACTGGCCTGATGGGTGGCACGCAAGAATGTCTCGGCTAACTTCTGGGTGGAGATGAAGGCAGCCTTGGCTTGAGAATTATTCAAAATGTGCTGATGGTCGTTTAATGTGTTGGTAATGTAGGTCGGGACTGTGATCGCTCCTGCCGCCATGATGGCTAAATCTGCAAGTGCCCATTCAGAACGGTTTTCTGAAACAAGGACAACGCGATCCCCTTTTTCGATACCTTTTTCTTTTAAAGCACAGGCAAGTTTTATAACCCTGTCGGCGCACTCTGCCCAAGTGAGCGCATGATAGATATTCCCTTGTTTTTGCCACAAGAAGGGTTTGTCATTTAAGCGTTCAGCTTGCGCAAAAAAAAGGGAAACAAGGTTTTCTGTATGTTGCATTTGATCCATCATGGTTGACATCGTACCTTTATGGAACAATTCTAGCCTTAAACCTGTAATAACTCAAAAGTGAAAAGAAAAAATGTCACAAGAAAGCATCGCAAGCCTGCCTACATGGAACCTCACCCATTTATATCCTGCACTTGATAGTGCTGAAGTTAAAGCCGATCTGGCAGATGGTAAAAAAATGGCAGAAGCATTTGCCCAGACCTATCAAGGTAAACTTGCCCGTCTGAGCGCAAAAGAATTTGGTGAAGCGCTGGAAGCTTATGATGCTCACGCTGATGTTTTAGGACGCATCATGAGCTATGCGCAGTTGCTATATGCCGGGGATAATAGTGATACAGCGATTGCACAGTTTTATCAAAACATGCAAGAAGAAGTGACTAATATTTATAGCCTTGTGTTGTTTTTCACCTTGGAAATCAACAAGCTTGAAGACGATGTTTTAGAAAAGCTGTTAAGCGATGATACCGCGGCGCGTTATCGCTCTTGGGTAATGGATGTGCGCGTTCATCGCCCCTATCAACTTGATGATGACATGGAACGTCTGTTGATGGAAAAATCCGTCAGTGGTCAACGGGCGTGGAACCGTTTATTTGATGAAACCATGGCGGGCCTGCGCTTTCCCTATAAAGGGGAGGAGCTTACGAATTCGGAAATTTTGGATAAATTATCTTCTAAAGATGGGGCTGTTCGTAAAGAAGCGGCCAAAACGTTTGGTAAAGTGTTGGGAGATAATATCCGCCTGTTTTCTTTGATTACCAATACATTGGCGAAAGATAAAGCAATTGAAGACCAATGGCGCGGACTTGAGCGTCCAATCACCAGCCGCAATCTATCCAATCTGGTTGAAGATGACGTGGTTGATGCGCTGATTTCTTCTGTTAAAGATTCATATGGAGATTTATCGCACCGCTATTATGCCTTAAAAGCTAAATGGTTTGGCGTGGATAAGATGGATTATTGGGACCGTAACGCCCCCTTGCCGGAAGATGATGATCGCAAAATTCCATGGAATGAAGCTCAAGAAACGGTTTTAAAAGCTTATAACAGCTTTGACCCAGAAATGGCGCGCATTGGTCAACGATTTTTTGATGAAAGCTGGATTGATGTGCCCCCGCGTGCTGGCAAAGACAGTGGGGCATTTGCACATCCTGTAACGCCCTCAACGCACCCTTATATTTTGCTGAACTATCATGGCAAGGTACGCGATGTGATGACCTTGGCCCATGAATTAGGCCATGGCGTGCATCAGGTCTTGGCATCCAAACAAGGGGCCTTGATGGCTGATACCCCCTTGACCCTAGCTGAAACAGCTTCTGTCTTTGGGGAAATGCTGACGTTCAGATCCTTGTTGGATCATGAAAGTGATGAAAAACGCCGTCGGATCATGTTGGCGGGTAAAGTGGAAGACATGCTCAATACGGTCGTGCGCCAGGTCGCGTTTTGTGATTTTGAACGCCATGTCCATGACGAACGCAAAAAAGGGGAACTGACAGCGGACCGCATTGGCGAGATCTGGATGAATGTACAGACAGAAAGCTTGGGGCCAACCTTCAGGTTTGATGAAGAATATAAACACTACTGGGCTTATATTCCGCATTTCATCCATTCACCATTTTATGTTTATGCCTATGCCTTTGGCGATTGTTTGGTGAATTCCCTGTATGATGTTTTTCAACAAGGTCACAAAGGCTTTCAAGGCAAGTATCTTGATATGTTGCGCGCGGGCGGCACCAAGCGTCATAAAGAACTTTTAGCGCCCTTTGGGTTGGATGCAAGTGATCCTGATTTCTGGAAACGCGGACTTAAGGTCGTGTCTGGCTTTATTGATGAATTGGAAGATGTGATCTAATAAATTACGAGGGAGCCAGAATAGTTACTGTGGTTCCCTCATTATTTATTAGATGAAGGCTTCATCCATCCCACAAGTTTTGACCACCGGGCAGGGCACGTCGGGCACTGACAATCAATTCAGGCTGTATTTCTTGTTCTGCACAGAAATTCAATAAGGTGGGTTCATCGTTGAGTAAAAAATCTAAAATGCCAGCAAGGAAGGCTGGTTGAGTAATGTTTGTACGTAAATCATCCACTCCCAGTCCACTTTGTGCCATCAGCGCATTGAGCAAGTTTTCATCCGTACTGATAAAAGTAACGGCGTGAAGCGCGATGGTTTCGGCTTGTTCCATCTTCATTAAAATTAACTCGCGAGATCTTCGATTTTATCTTGATGCAGTTCGCGAATAGAAATGATTTCCGGCAGACATTGTACGAAAAGTGGAACAATATTTGGATCAAAATGAGTGCCTGCTTCTTTTTGGATCAGGTCCATTGCCTTTTCAACAGTCCAGGCCTCTTTATAAGGACGCCATGAAGTTAAGGCATCAAAGACATCACAAATGGCCGCAATGCGTCCTTCAATGGGGATCTCTTCCCCTTTTAAGCCGTTGGGGTAACCGGACCCATCCCATTTTTCGTGGTG
>JABXIC010000094.1 GCA_013373265.1 Methylocystaceae bacterium
ATGACGAAAGCACAGTTGAAATTGAGGGCGAAGACATTCCGGTTGATGATCTGGACTGGGAAGAAGACGATACCGGAACCGATGAGGGGGAAGACACCGGCGGCAGCGGCGGTGAAGGTCGCAAAAAATATTACGTCAATAACGTTGCTGTGGAAGTTGTCGGTCGTCGTATTGAATATCTCGATGCCGATAATAACCTGATCACCGAAACGCTGGAAGATTATACCCGCAAAAGCGTGATGAAGAAATTTGCCTCTCTGGATGACTTCCTTAAACGCTGGAACGAGGCGGAGAAAAAATCTGCCATCATCGAAGAACTCACCAATCAAGGCATTATTCTTGATGCCCTGCGTGCCGAAATCCCCAATGGGGAGGCGATGGGGGCCTTTGACCTGATCTGCCACGTTGCCTACGGCCACCCCCCCTTAACGCGACGGGAGAGGGCGGAGAACGTCAAGAAACGTAATTATTTCGCCCGATACGAAGATAAAGCCCGTGCCGTCTTAGAAGGACTGCTGGACAAATATGCAGACCAAGGGCTAAACACCTTGGAAGATCGTCGGGTGTTGCAACTTCACCCGCTCAACTCATTCGGCTCCCCGGTGGAGATTATTCGCGATGTGTTTGGCGGCAAAGACCAATACGCCCACGCGATCATTGAACTAGAACAAGAAATCTTCAAACAAGGCTAATAACTCATGGGTAACGTTTCCGGGATCATCAAATCCATCCAAGACATCATGCGCAAAGACGTGGGCGTAGATGGGGATGCCCAACGCATCGGGCAATTGGTCTGGATGTTCTTCCTGAAAATCGTTGATGACCGTGAAGCCGAGCAGGAATTGCTTGATGATGATTTCCAATCCCCCTTGCCGGACCGCCTGCGGTGGTGCAACTGGGCGAAAGATAGCGAGGGGATGACGGGGGACGAACTTCAAACCTTCGTGGATACCGACCTCTTCCCCACCTTGGTAGACTTGCCGACTACAGCTGGACCACAGGCCGTGGTGATCCGCAATGTTTTTCAGGATGCCTACAACTACATGAAGTCCGGCACCCTCATGCGTCAGGTCATCAACAAGATCAACGAGATCGATTTTAACAGCACCGATGATCGCCATACGTTTGGCAATATTTACGAACAAATCCTGAAAGATTTGCAATCCGCTGGCAACGCTGGTGAGTTCTATACCCCGCGTGCTGTCACCCAATTCATGGTCGATATGGTGGACCCGCAACTCGAAGATAAAGTGCTCGATCCGGCTTGCGGCACGGGCGGTTTTTTGGCCTGTGCTATAAAGCATAAACGCGACCATTATGAAAAAAGTGCCAATGATCGCAAAACCATTGATGGCTCTATCTTTGGGGTGGAAAAAAAGGCCCTGCCGCACTTGCTCGCCACCACCAACATGATCTTGCACGGTATCGACGTGCCAACCAACATTCGCCATGACAATACACTGAACAAATCCTTCAGTGATTACGGCCCCAAAGATCGCGTCGAAGTCATCTTGACCAACCCACCCTTTGGTGGTATGGAAGAAGATGGTATCGAAAACAACTTCCCCGCCACATTCAGAACGCGGGAAACCGCCGATCTGTTTTTGGTGCTGATCATTAACTTGTTGAAAAAAGATGGTCGGGCCGCCGTGGTCCTGCCGGACGGCACGCTCTTTGGCGAGGGCATCAAGACCCGCATCAAAGAAAAATTGCTCACCGAATGTAATCTCCATACCATCGTGCGACTGCCCAATGGCGTGTTCAACCCCTATACGGGCATCAAAACGAACATCCTGTTCTTCGATAAAGGCACCAAAACCGAGAGCGTTTGGTATTACGAACATTCTTACCCGGAAGGCGTAAAAAGTTACAACAAAACCAAGCCCATGCAGATTGAGGAATTCGAACCGGAAAAAGCATGGTGGAACAATCGCACCGAGAACGAATTCGCATGGCAGGTTCCGGTTCAGCAGATCATCGACAATAACTACAACCTCGATATTTCAAATCCGAATGTGGTGGACGCGGAACATACACCACCGTCCGTGCTATTGAAGAAGTTCGAGAAAAACCAAGAAGCGATGATGAAGACGCAAGACCAGTTGAAAGCCATCCTCACCGAAGCCCTGAGCAACGGCGGTGGAGCGTAATCACCATGGATAAGGACATCTTCTTCGCCCAGTTCGGACATCTGGCTCAGGGGCCTGGTGGGATTAAAAAACTGCGGGACCTGATCTTGCAGTTGGCCATGGATGGTAACTTTAGTTCCGAAGGTAGTGATAGATGGCTATTTGAAAAACTGGGAAGTATTGCTCTTCTTGATATGGGGCAATCTCCCAAAGGAGAATTCACAAATAAGAATGAAGTTGGGTTGCCTTTACTTGGAGGTGCATCAGACCTTGGTGATGACACGCCAACACCTTCAAAATGGACTGAACAACCTACAAAAATATGCTGCCCTAATGATTTGGTTCTTTGTGTGAGAGCTACCATCGGAAAAACAAATATCGCAGATAGAGAGTATTGCTTGGGGCGTGGGGTTGCAGGCTTGAGGGCGGTGAAAGTTACGAAAGAATGGTTGCGATATTGGTTAGCATCGAGAAGTGGTGACTTTATCAAAGCTGGTAAAGGTGCAACGTTTAAGCAAATTGATAAAAAAACACTAACCAATTGGGAGGTGAATTATCCCCCACTCGCCGAGCAGAAGCGGATTGTGGCGAAGGTGGATGAGTTGATGGGGCTGTGTGATGAACTGGAAGCCCAACAGAACGAACATGTGGCCCTGAAACGCGACTGTGTGGCCTCGACCCTACATCACCTGACAGCGGCGGCCGAGCCGGACCAGATCAACACCAACTGGTCCATCACCCAGAACAACTTCCAAAACTGGTTCAACGACCCCCAAACCGTCAAAACCCTACGTGCCACCATCCTCCAACTCGCCGTCCAAGGCCGCTTAGGCACGAATGACCAGAATGAAACCTCACTGCACGACGAATTGCAATCAGCTATTAAATCCCAAAAGAAGAAAGTAAAAGCTGATTATATCAATGAAGAGAACTCTGCATGGGATGATATACCCGAAAACTGGACTAAAAGTTATATAGCTCCTGCTATTGAGGAACTGAATTATGGGACCTCTAAGAAATGTGACTATAACGTCGGAGAGACAAACGTCTTTCGGATTCCAAATATCGGTCGTTGGGAAATCGATCACAACGACATGAAGTCGGCAGATTTTACTGAGAAGGAAGTTTTAAAACTCCAACTTCAACCCGGTGACATTTTGCTGATACGGTCCAACGGTAGCATAACCTTGGTTGGGTCACCTGCATTGATACAGGAACAGGATATTGATTGTTTGTATGCGGGGTATCTTGTCCGTTTAAGGTTGTCGAAATCTTTGTTTGATCCAGCGTTCGTTGTCAGAGCTTTATCTGCACCATGTGTTCGCAAAGAAATTGAAGGTTATGGTCGCTCGACCAGTGGAGTAAAAAATATCAACAGTCGTCAGATTGCATCGTTGGAATTACCTATTCCCCCACTCGCCGAACAACACCGCATCGTCGCCAAGGTCGATGAACTGATGGCCCTGTGCGACCAACTGGAAGGCCAGATCAACACTCAATCCCAACTCACCCAAGACCTCACCGCCAGCCTCATCCACCACATGACAGCGGCATAAGCAAGAAGGTAATCCCATGCGAATTCATTCTATTTGGATCAGTGACTATAAAAACCTCCAAGACTTCCCGCTAGAGTTGGATAAGAGCAGCTTTCTCGACGTTTTCGTTGGTAAGAATGGCTCTGGTAAATCTAACCTGTTGGAAGCCTTGATTGAGATTTTCCATTGCCTGTATGAGAACGGTGTTCAAGCGGGATTTGACTTCAAAATATCCTATTCCATTTTCGTGGAGGGTGAAGAAAAGGTCATTCACATCACACGAAAGGAAAGCAAGTTCACAATCGGCACGGAAACCTATAATCGATCAGATCAAGAAACCGTCATCACGGAAAAAGAGTACGAAAAACTTCCAAAATCGGTCCCTTTGCCGCGCAATATCTTGGTCTATTATTCCGGGCAAAATCCAAACGTGGCGAAGTTGCTGGATAAGTATGAAAATTCCTTCAGGAAGAAGATCAAAAACGCAACGATCGGCGATAGCCGTAAGTTCATCGGGGTTGGACCTGACTATAAAGATATCCTGCTTTCCACATGTCTATTGTCGAACCCAGAATCAAAGGCGAGTCAGTTCATCGCTCAGAAGCTGGGCATTGCACGCCATCCCGACAATGTTTTATTTGTGATAAAACGACCACGCTACGCAGAAGGTAAAAGTGAGTTTGATGTTGATATTGGCGACCCCAATACCGCCTATTGGAAGATGGATGGTATCGCCCGTGAATGTATCGCGTTACTTGAGGGTTCAATCAAAGGGGGTTACTCGCCGGGGGATATCTATAACCGAGATCATGACCGCTATCATCTCAACGTAAATGTCAAAAAGCTGAGAGAGAATATAGAAGGTCAGTCTGCCTTAAACCTCTTCCAAGCCTTGGACAACCTGAAAACCTTGGGGGCACTACAAGGGGTTGGGTATGTTGTTGAGCTTCAAAGTGGCCGACAGACGGAGTTATCTGACTTTAGTGATGGTCAATTCCAATCCGTCTACATCTATGCCCTGACTGAGATATTCAAAGGCAATGGTGGAAGCTATATCATGTTGTTGGACGAACCAGATGCGTTTTTGCATCCGGAATGGCAGTTGAAGTTCTTGGATCAAGTCGCAGAAGTCGGTGGTGAAGACGTTGCGAACAGTCACCTCCTTATGACGAGCCATAGTGCCTCGACATTGTGCAATCTTCAACAAAATGACATCAACCAATTCAAGGTAGACGCCCATCGAGCCGTATGCACAAAGCAACCCAAGAAGGAGATCATCAACGATCTGTCCAATAGCTTCATCCAGTATTCGGAAGATGAGAGTAAGCTGTTAATCAACAACGTCATTCGTACATCTGATAAGCCCGTCCTATTTGTTGAAGGCGTCTCTGATGTCACGATCTTGAATACTGCTTTTGGTAAGCTTTACCCTGACAGAGACATTCCCGTCTTGATTCAGGATGCATTTGACAGGGGGTTCCTTAAGACACTTTTTTCACGCCCTGACGTGTTCAGGAATCATCCAGAAAAAAATTTCTTTGCCCTATTTGACTTCGATGATGCCTATGAAGATTGGCGATCTTTGGGGAATAACTTCATTGAGAACGATATAGAGAAAGGGCTCTGTAAACAGTTATCAGGTGTCGCAGAAAAAGCCTTTGTTTTCATCCTTCCTATTCCGGATAATGGACTAAAATGTCAGGTTTGGGATGAAGCAAATCCGACCGATAAGATTTTGCCTAAACCATGCTTCACAATCGAACATATCTTTTGGGGGCAGCCTAACATGGAGGGCTGGTTTAAACAGCATACGAAATCAGGCAATCACATTTTTAAAGATGATAGTCAGAAGGTAAAATTTGCTGAGGAAATTGTACCTTCACTATCACCCGCAGCATTTGATCCGTTAAAGCCTATGTTTGACCGCATTCTTGAAGTTTGTGCATAGTTTTCATATGTAGGGAGGGGTAAATGGCAAGGCGTGGCAATAGGTTGGAAGACTGGGAAGTTTCACTGATCAAGGCTATGTTGATCAGTGGCGAGTACGGTAACTATCAAGATATTTTGGCGTATTTCACTCGACCATCACGCTCCATCAACCATGCACGGATTACTGAGATTCTGGATGCTATGGAGGGTGATCCGCCATGCTTTGCAGCACAGAAGTACATTGAACAGCCAGTCGCATCCGATGAAGACCTAAAGCGGTTCATCGATAGTTGGCCCAATGTCGATCCCAAAACAGGATTACATTTAGCCAGCGAGGAATTGTTGGTCAAATCTCGCGAAGCTATGATGGCAGCGGTGCAGACGTTTAATAACCCCACCAGCTACTTCAAGTCAGAAAGTTTCATCGTATTGGCTTCCATAGCATGGGTTTATCTTCTTCATCACCATTACAAGACCAATAATGTCGACTATGTTTACCGGCATGATGATGGGTCACCCAAGATGACACCTCATGGGGCCGAACGACGTTTTGATCTTACGGCATGCCTGCAGATTCCCGCGTGCCCCCTTGATCAACATACAATCCGGAACCTGAACTACCTTCTGGAAATCCGACATGAGATTGAACATCAATGCACGGATCGGATCGACGATGCTATCAGTGCGAAGTTACAGGCGTGTTGCCTGAACTACAATCACTGGATCGCTGAGTTATTTGGTCATCGCTACGCCTTGGATCATGAAATGGCTTTGGCTCTCCAATTCAGTGGGATCAGCCCTGACCAACGCAGGGAATTGACCCGATATGAGGATCTTCCAACTAATATTCGTGCCTTCACCATGCAGTTTGAAGAAGGCATGAGCGATGATGATTACAATGATCCAAGGTACGCCTATCGGGTGGCATTAGTCCAAAAGAAGGTGAATAACCGCAACAAGGCTGACGAGGTGGTCGAGATTGTTCGTGCCGGTTCCGATGATGAAGCTGAGATCAACCGTATCCTGATCGAAGAACGGGAACGCAAGAAATACCGTTGGAAAGACATCCAAGCGATGACACGGGAGGAATACCCGAACTTCAATCTACATCACCACACAAAACTCTGGAAAAGCTTGGATGCAAGAAATCCAGGTAAGGGATATGCCGTTTGGGTCGAGCCAACATGGTACTGGTACGAAAGCTGGCTGGATGTGGTGCTGCAGTACTGTCAGGAACATGCTGATGAATATCAGTGATATAAAACAAGGGGGAAGATATGACTAAATCAGTAGCGTTTAAGTGTACGTATAATGATGGCGGTAAGGGGAAGTATTATGGCTTTGAAGGCCGATGCTCTGACGCAAATATAACGTCTAATATAAAGGCTAACCGTGTTTGGTGTGGTAATTATAAGTGCTCTTGCCGTAAGGGGTTTGATGGAAATTTCTCAACAAGAATGGCGGAATTCCCATGCATCGAGAGCCGCATGTTCATAGACTGGGAAGTCAGTGCCGGGGAATATCATAGTGGGGATAAGGAAGGTGAACAAATCTCAATTAAGCAAGCTGGCCCCGGTAAGGTCTGTTTTCTGACCACGCGAAAATCGGATTCAACAGAAGCAGACCGAAAGATTTTTGGTTTGTTTGTGATAAAAAAAGTGATCGATGATAACCGTGTTCTCTCCCAAAAGAAATTTCGCATCAAACTTCCCCGTGAAGAAGCGGAGGTACTGAACTATTGGAGTTATGCAACGGTCAATAGCCCGTCTCCTAAGTGGGGGAGTGGGTTGTTCCGTTACATGGAAGACGCTGTTGTTCACCGTATTTTGCATGACATGGTAAGAGTTGTAAGGAATACAGATGTTCGAGATCAGTTAGTGGAGTTGATTAGTTATCTTGGCTTTGATGGAATGCCTGAAGTCGCAAATGGTATGTTGGCCACTGGAGATAAGTTTGATGAAGTCTCCGATCAACGTAAGTATGGCTTTGGTGGAGAGGGAAAAGACCATAAAAAACTGAAAAAATGGGTAGCAAAACATCCGGAGAAGATTGGTTTGCCGAAGTCAGCCAAGCCATCTATCGAACATGGTTTCTTGTCTGGTGATCGGGCGGATATCGTTTTTGATTGTGGGGATGGTAAGTTCGCAGCAGTCGAGATAGAAACAACAGTACCTTTTCCCGGTGCGTATCAAGCGATCAAGTATCGTTCATTACTTACGGCGCAAAAGGGGTTTCCAAGAGGAGATAAGGTCGTGTCCGGTATTCTGGTTGCTTGGAAGTTTGATGATGAGGTGATTGAGTTCTGTAATAAGAACGATATACGATACTTCTCTCACAAGATTTAAGGCAGATAGTAGGTTGACAGTATGGTGTAGGTACTAGCGCGGTACTAGAATGATGAAAGTGATTTTCCAGTACCGCAATAGAACCAGATCAGTTGTAATAGTACCTAAATTCGTGTAATTTGGAGTAACTATAACTACATGGTGGTGGAGTGAAAACTTTAGTCAAGAAACTTTGCTTAAGCGATGGTTGCTAGGGAAGTTTTTTAACAAATTCAAGCACTTCGTCTGCATGTCCCTTAACTTTGACTTTCGGGAAAATAGCTTGAATTACCCCGTTTTCGTCAATGACGAAAGTGGTGCGCACGATGCCCCAAAAGGTTTTGCCGTACATTTTCTTTTCTTGCCAGACGCCATATTTTTCGCACAGGTCGCTTTCTGCATCAGACACAAGGGCGAAGTTGAGTTCTTGTTTGGCTTTGAAATTGTCATGACGTTTGACGCTGTCTTTGGAGGCACCAACAATCACGCAGTTTTCAGCTTCAAAGGCGTCTTTGAAATCCCGAAAACCTTGGGCCTGTGTGGTGCAGCCCGGTGTGCTGTCTTTGGGGTAAAAATAGAGGACGAATTTTTTACCTTTTAGATCAGACAGGCTTAATTCGCCCGCATTGTCGGTGGGGAGGGTGAAGTCGGGGGCTTTATCGCCAACGGCAAGTGTCATTATTCTTTCCTTAATTCTGGTCTTCGTTCAGGGTGACGCAGGAAGCAGGCTCGTCAATCAAATGCTGATAATGTGTCAGCACTTGTTGAGCGGCATTTTTCATACGTTCGCACAATATGTCAAATGTAGGTTCCCCTGTGGTTTGCACAAGGTCTTCTTTCAAAGCATGGGGCAATTCAGTGCCATCTTGTTGTTTAAGTTTGGCCACAACGGTGAGGCGTAGAAAACCCTGTATGATGTTCCACAGCTCGATCGCCGAGATCAGGTCGTTGGCGACGTTTTCTTCAAGGATGCCCAGTTCACGCGCTTTGTAGAGGACATCCACGGTGTTGTTGCACAAAATTTCCGGGTGATCGCAGGCATGTTTGAGCTGAAGGTATTGGGCAAGAAAATCAATATCCACAATCCCACCGCGATATTGTTTGATTTCCCAAATGATATCGGTGTGATGTTCTTTATCCATACGTCTGCGCATGTCGCTGACATCATAAACCAATTTGTCGTTATCACGCTGTTTTGTCAGAATGTTTTGAACAGCCGTCTGTACTTTCTCTGTCAGAGCATCACCGCCGCAAATGACGCGTGCCCGGGTCAGGGCCATATGTTCCCACGTCCAGGCAGACTCATTATGATAACGGATAAAAGCATCAAGGTTAGAGGCAATTGGCCCTGCATTGCCTGAGGGGCGCAACCGCATATCGACTTCATAGAGCATGCCTTCCCCTGTTGGCGCGGTGAGGGCATTGATAAAACGTTGCGACAGGCGGGCATAATATTGTGCCACGCCTAGGGGGCGTTCCCCGTTTGAACCTTCACAATCTTCAGGCGCATGATAGATGAAAACGAGATCAAGGTCACTTGTTGGGGTCATATCCTGACTACCGGCTTTACCCAGACCGACAACACACATATCACTACCTTCGATGATCCCGTGTTTGACCGCCAGTTCTTCTTGAACGCGTGGTAGCAACGATAAGATCAGTGTGTCGGCAATATTGGTTTGTGCCGTGCCTGATTCTTTAACGGAAATAATCTGACGCATGGTTTGCACGCCGACCTGAAATTTCCGGTCATTGGCCCAGCGTCTTGAAATATCGAGCACATCTTGAAAATCACGTGCTTGTTCCAAGACTTTTTCAAGGTCACGTTTTAGCTTTTTGACTTCCGGCAAAGGTTTAAAGAAATCAGGTGTTAAAACATATTCCAGCAAGCCTGAATGTTTGGCCAGATGTTCTGCCAGACGTGGGGCTTCCCCCATCACTTCAGCAACGAGATTGAGAAGTTGCGGGTTGACCTGAAACATGGAAAAGAGTTGTACGCCAGCGGGTAATTTACTGAGAAATTCGTCAAAGCGTCTAAAAGCGGCGTCCGGGTCTGCCGTTTTTGCCATGGCATGAATAAGAACAGGCATCAATTCAGTGAGGATTTCACGCGATCGTCTGCTGCGGGTCGCACGATACCGCGCATGGTGCCAGCCACGCACACATTGATCAACAAAAGCGGAGTCTTGGTAGCCAAGGCTGGATAGATATTTGATTGTATCGGGATCGACATCTGCCCCTGTGAAGACAAGATTTCCGTTTTCATGTATCGGGTCCTCAAGCTCCGCACTGTCTTCAAATAATTGCGCGTAATAGGTTTCGACACGTTCCAGATGGGGGATGAATTCTGCTTTAAAGGAGGCTTTGTCCTCATAGCCTAAAAAGATGGCAAGACGTTCAACCGCGCCGTCGTCTTCTGGGATACTGTGGGTTTGTTCATCATTGGTCATTTGAATGCGATGTTCGACCTTGCGTAAATAGGTATAACTTTCAATCAGGTCATCACATACCTTTTGATCAACCTGTTCACAATCGACTAGGGCTTGTAATGCCTTACAGGTTGGTGCGATACGTACTTCCGGGGTACGCCCGCCCCAAATCAACTGTTGGGTCTGCGCGAAAAATTCAATCTCACGAATACCGCCGTGACCTAATTTGACGTTATGCCCATTGAGGGCAATGGAGTGGCCGCCCTTATGTGCATTGATTTGGCGTTTGATGGCATGGATATCCTGAATGGCGGCAAAGTCCATATATTTGCGCCACATATAAGGGCGTAAAATTTCCAGAAATGCGTATCCGGCCTCAATATCACCTGCAACAGGACGTGCCTTGATCATGGCAGCACGTTCCCAGTTTTGTCCGATGCTTTCATAATATGTTTCTGCGGCCATAACAGATAGGGCCAAGGGGGTGGATCCGGGATCGGGGCGCAAACGCAGGTCTGTCCTGAAAACATAACCATCGGCGGTGCGTTCATCCATCATCTTGATCAAGTTTTTGGTGATACGCACCATATGGGTTTGCAAGTCCCATTTGTCTTCGGTTTGGATGATGTCGGTGTCATAAAGGACGATGATATCGATATCACTGGAATAGTTCAGTTCACGCCCACCCAGTTTGCCCATGCCTAAAATGATAAACCCACTGCCTTTTTGCGGATTGTTTTCAGGGTCGGGCAGGGTGAAATAACCGCGATCATGACCTTCACGCAATAGGGTGCCAATGGCATAATCTAAAGACTTTTCTGCCACACTTGTTAAAGCGTCAGTCACTTGAAAAACATCCCAAACTTGACATATATCAGCTAAGGCGATTGTAAGGGCGGCCTTGCGTTTGGTGATTCGCAATTGTTTTGTCATTTCTGGTCGTGACGGGTGAGTTTCCCAAAAGGTCTTTAGTCCATCTAACAGTTGAGAAAAAATATGGTCTGGGCCGTAACGCAATAGATCGCAAAAGAAGGGAACGTCTATGTTTAGACAGTGACTCAAAAAAGGACTGTTGCCATAAAGTGCCTGAAAAATAGCCCGAGCGGCATCATCTTCTACAAGAGAGGTTGCAAAGGCCTGCTGTTCAATGCAATCAATACGTCCAATGGCTTCTTGCCAGTGTAAGAAACCCACATCGCTTTTTTCCGGATCGGATGCTTTTGGAAGCGGCGCGTTAACGGTTTGGTACCAAAGAGATGACATAATAAAATTCCCCAGCTGTGTGCGCCTGTTTTTTGTGCAGAGTGCGCTAAGTCAAAAGTTGGGTCAAGAGTGAAAGAAAAATTAGGTAGCCACCGTGGTTTGGAAGACAGTTAAACATTCACTTCAAATAGTCGCAGCAGTCTTTGCCGGGATTGCCTTGCTGGTGCTGGTGGCTGCCTGGAAACTGTCGCAAGGTCCAATTTCTTTACCGCAATTGACGCCTTATATCATTGATGCTGTTTCCAGCAATACGCGGGGAATGCATGTTAAGATTAAAGATACGATTCTAAGCTGGGAAGGTTGGGACCGTACCTTGGATATCCGCGTGATCGGCACCAGTATTTTTACCCGTGATGGTCGGTTGCTGACTAATATTCCCGAAGCATCAATATCTTTAAGTGGTAGCGCTCTTGTTAAAGGTATCGCTGCGCCCAGTAGCATCGAATTAATTAAACCGAGAATCCATTTATTACGCCATAGTGATGGGCAGTTTGCTTTTGAATTTGGTGACGGTATGACGGTGCGTGCTGATCGCGCTTTTGACCTAGACCAGTTTTTGGCGAAAGAACCGGATTTATCGCGCCCCCTTAGTTACCTGAGAAAGATCGTGATTGATCGGGGTGTTTTTGAATATATTGATAAGAACTCTAACACGACTTATGAAGCGCCAAATACAACACTTGTGATGGAGCGTATCGGTGAAACGGTTGTTTTTGATACAGGATTGGAACTCTTTCTCAACGATAAACCTGCCAAAATTGATTTAAATGCTTCTTATAACCTGACCACAGAAATTATCGACGCTCATACAACTGTCCACACGTTATATCTGTCTGACTTAGCTCATCTTTTGCCTGAACTTTCTGTCATGGAACCTTTTGAGTTTTCGATTGAAGGTAAGGCAGATATTGCGCTGGATAAGAATGGTAAAATCCGTTCTTTCTTTGCCGACGTCAAGTCAACTGACGGATCATTGCAAATCCCCGCACCTGCTGTACAGACCTTAGATATTGATGCCTTATCATTGCGTGTCGGTTATGAGGATTTTAATTCTAAAATCCGGATTGAAGAAGCGCTTTTGTCCCTAACGAAAGGGTCTATGGTTCGCATCCCCGCACCCTTGCAACATTTTATGCCTTTAGAACAAGTTCGCTTTGAAGGGGATTACGATACCAACAATGATATTTTAAATCTGGACGTATTGAATTTTGATTTGGGTGAAGGGCCTACCGGCAGCATTAAAGGTAATGTCACAGGAGTACTGACAAATAAAAATCGCGGTATAGATCTTACGGGTGAGTTGTTGAATGTTGAACCTTCACGTCTGAGTCGTTATTGGCCCAAAGGGTTGAACGATGATGCTAGAGACTGGATTGTGAACCATATCCATGATGGTATTGTGCATCGTGCAGGTATTGAAGCCAAAGTTTCTTTAAATGAACAGGGTGACGTTCAAATCGATCATATCTCTGGCGATATGCAAATGGAAGGCTTAAGTGTCGATTATCTGCGCCCTTTGCCGACGGCTAAGAATGCCACTGGTTGGGCCAAGTTTGATCACGATTCGTTCAATGTAACTGTCACTTCTGGCGGAATTGGAGATATACAAGTCAAAACAGCGCAGATCGATATTACGGGTTTGGATGAATATGATCAGCGTCTGACTTTAGATATGACTTTATCAAGTCCGTTGCGTGATACATTGGAGTTTATAGATAAAGAACCTCTTGGCTTTGCAAAAGCACTGGGGATTGAACCTGCCAAAACATCAGGACATGCTGAAACCAATTTGAAGATGTCCTTTCTTTTATTAGATGCTTTGACATGGGATGGGGTCGATGTGAGTGCCAAAGCAAAGGGCACGGATATTACCATTAGTGACGTTATTTTTAAGCAACCCTTAAGTAAAGGCGAGATTGAACTTGATGTGAATAAAGACGGGATGGATGTTTCCGGTGATATTGTATTGGGGTCAATCCCTGCGAAATTAAAATGGCGTGAAAATTTTGACAAACAGACTCTTTTCAAGCGGCGCTTTTTATTGGATGGGGAAATTAACGATCATCAGCGTATCAACGAGTTGCGCCTAGACTTTCCGCCCTTTAACGGAGACGTGATGAAAGGCCCTGTGCATATTGATGCAACTATTACAGAAAATTGGGATGGCCAAGGTATTTTAGAAACCTTTGTAGACCTAAAAGGTGCTTCGTTGAATATCCCGGTTGTGCATTGGCAAAAAACGGCTGAACAGGCTGGAGAGGCTTATGCAAAATTGACCTTTACCAAAAAACGTTTGATTGGCGTACCTTACTTCTCTGTGTCGGGTGACGATTTAAAAGCGTCTGGTTCATTAACGATGAACAAGACGGGAGATCAACTGCATACAATGAACATCACGCGGTTTCAAGCCGGGCGCACAGACATTGCAGGGGGGACCGTTCTCTATTCACCGCAAAGCGGCTGGGAAGTTGATGTTCATGGTAAAAGTTTGGATTTAACAAAACAGATAGCGGATGACCGTAACTCAAAGGAAACAACAAAACCGCAAAACGATAATACAGATCTTCCTGGTACCTTCTCTGGTCGTTTTGATAAAGTTTGGTTGGATGATGAACATTCTCTAAATACGGTCGCAGGTGCCGTTTCTTCGGATGGTAAACTTTGGAATCAGGCACATGTGACAGGTGTTGTTGGTGGTGGGAAACCTTTCACAATTGATCTATCACCAGAAAATAAAAACCGACGCTTGAAGATGGAAACAAAAGATGCCGGTGCTTTGTTGCGCGCACTGGATTTTTTTGATGATATGCAAGGTGGTGATTTGTTAATTGAAGGTGTCTTTAATGATGAACAACCCCGTCGTCCTCTCGTGGGCAATATACGTGTAGATGATTATCGTATCACCAAGGTGCCTGCATTGGCAAAAATGCTGAGCCTTGTTGCCTTAACTGGGGTTGTAGACAGTTTGCAAGGGGATGGCATCGGCTTTACTTCATTGACCTCTCCATTCATGTATGATGATGGGGTTGTTGAATTTAAAGACGGCCGGACAAACGGTATTTCCATTGGGTTAACTTGGCAGGGTAAACTCTATACCTATGCCAAAGTTGCAGATATGCAAGGCACAGTCGTTCCGGCTTATGGGTTGAATTCCCTACTTGGTAACGTGCCTATTCTTGGAAATCTTTTTTCAGCAGGGGAAAAAGGTGGAGGCTTGTTTGCCTGGACCTATAAAGTGACAGGGAGGCTGGATGACCCGGACGTAAGTGTAAATCCCGTCAGTGCCTTGGCCCCCGGTGTTTTGAGAAAACTCTTTCAAATTGGCGATGGCGTTGACCCGAAAGTCGAACAGCCATCGCAACAGCCTTTAACAGATTAAACGGGCTTAATCAGGGCGTGACGTTTTTTACCAAATGACAATTTGATTAAACCATCTTCATTTGCATCACTTAAAGTGACCAATTGGTTTTCATCAGTGATGGGTTTGTCGTTTAGACGTGCCCCACCGCCTTTAATCGCACGACGGGCTTCTCCACCTGATTTAGCCAATTCGACACGGCGCATGGCGTCAAAAGCCGGGATGCCGTTTTCAAGCTCGCTACGGGCGATTTCAAAGGTGGGCAGATCTTTGCCTAATTGACCTTCTTCAAACGTCTTACGCGCGGTTTCTGCGGCATTTATGGCCGCTTCTTCCCCACGGCAAAGTTTAGTGACTTCATGGGCTAGGATTTTCTTTGCTTCATTGAGCTCTTGCCCCTCTAGGGCTTCAAGCTTGGCAATTTCATCCAGTGGAAGTTCGGTAAAGAGTTTCAAGAAGCGTCCCACATCGGCATCAGAGGTATTGCGCCAGTATTGCCAGAAATCATAAGCCGATAACATATCGTCATTGAGCCAGATTGCACCATTGGCTGTTTTTCCCATTTTTTGACCCGTTGATGTGGTCAAAAGCGGCACCGTCAGGCCAAAAACTTCATTGCCGGAGACGCGGCGTGTCAGTTCAACACCGTTAATGATATTGCCCCATTGGTCAGAGCCACCCATTTGCAGGCTTAGGCCATGACGCTTGTTTAATTCATAATAGTCATAGGCTTGCAGGATCATGTAGTTGAACTCAAGGAACGTCAGCGGTTGTTCACGATCAAGACGCAGTTTGACGCTGTCAAAGCTCATCATACGGTTGATGGTGAAATGACGGCCAAAATCACGCAGGAATTCAAGGTAAGATAACCCCGATAGCCAATCATCATTATTAACCATGATGGCATCTGAGGTCCCTTCACCGAATTCAAGGTATTTGTCAAAGACAGTTTTGATGCCAGCCATATTATTGGCGATAAATTCGTTGGTCATGATCGGGCGTGCTGTATCTTTACCGGAAGGGTCACCGACTTTTGTCGTGCCACCACCCATCAAGACGACAGGTTTGTGTCCGGTTTTTTGTAGCCAACGCAATAACATGATGGGCAGCAGGCTGCCGATATGCAAACTGGTTGCTGTGCAATCAAAGCCAATATAGGCTGTAATGACTTCTTTGGAGGCTTTCTCGTCCAAGGCTTCAATATCAGTACATTGATTGATAAAGCCACGTTCTGATAAGATACGGATGAAATCAGATTTGTAATTGGTCATGATGGCGCTTTTTCCTAAAAAGTCTTTACTTTGAATGAGGGCGGGCCTACTTAGCATGAAATCCAATAAAATCTCTATATAAAAATGGACAGGTTGGCATGATAGATATCGCCCTGCAGACGTTTGTTACTATGTTTGTTATTATCGACCCGATTGGGTTGACCCCTATATTTATCGGGTTGACTTCCGGAGCGACGATGGCTTATCGCAGACGCATGGCTTTTCGTGCTTTTGTATTCGGGTCTTGTATCTTATTGTTTTTTGCCTTGATTGGGCATGAATTTCTCGGCCTTCTCGGGATCGAAATGTCATCTTTTCGTATCGCAGGGGGCGCGATGCTGTTTTTATCCGGACTGGAAATGGTCTTCGGTAAACGCACTTCACGGCGCACTGAAAAGGCTGAACAAGTTTTACATGATGACGACATGGAAGATATTTCTGTCTTCCCCATCGCTATTCCATTCTTGGCGGGACCCGGGTCCATTACGTCCATCATGTTGTTAATGCAAAGCCAAGATGGTCATTTGACGGGACAAGGGATGATTTTGGGCATTACTTTATGCGTCATGGTCATCAGTTTGATTTTATTCTTGCTCTCTCACCGCCTTGAAAAAATGCTGGGGGAAACCGTTTCCAGTATTTTTTCACGGATTTTGGGTGTGCTCTTGGCAGCGCTTGCATCGCAATATATTATTGATGGTATTCGCACGGCTTTATTTTCCTAAAGAAGGATAGAGATTTGAAACTGGTTCTCGGTTTGATGAGCGGCACTTCCTTGGATGGTGTTGATGTGGCTTTATTGCGCACGGATGGTGAGGTTGTGGAAACCGTCGGTCCTTTTCGATCTTTTCCTTTTGATGATGCCTTTCGGAACAAAGTACAAAAAGCGTTTGGCATGACATCAGGATTGGAAGCGTTAGAAAAAGAAGTGACCGATCATCATGTTCAAGCCATCGAACGTTTTTTACAAGCCGAAGGGATTGCACGAAATGATGTGGACCTGATCGGATTTCATGGACAAACGATTTATCATGAGCCGGAAAAGGGCCTAACTTTGCAAATCGGGGACGCACAAGCCATGGCTAAGGCGGTGGGGATTGATGTGGTCAATGATTTTCGCAGCGCAGATGTTAAAGCAGGCGGGCAGGGAGCACCTCTCGTGCCAATTTATCATCGTGCTTTGACGAAAGACATGCATTGCCCTGTTGCCGTGTTGAACCTTGGCGGGGTAGGTAATGTCACATGGATTGGAACTGACGGCAATCTGTTGGCCTTTGACACGGGGCCCGCAAATGCTTTGGTGGATGACTGGATCAGAAAACATACCGATCAGCCCTATGATGTTGATGGAAAAATCGCCATCTCTGGTGACATCCATGACGATTGCATCAATAGCTTTATGACCCATCCCTATTTCAGCCAGCCTGCCCCAAAAAGTCTGGATCGCGACCAATTCAAGAAGTTTGCTTTTGAATTAGTGGATGATCTGAACGTTGAAGACGGGGCAGCAACCTTAACCGCCTTTAGTGTGGCGGCTGTAATGCGCGCACAGGACTTTTTCCCCGACTGGGTTGAAAACTGGATTGTCTGTGGCGGTGGACGCTTGAATAAAGCGATGATGAGCGGCTTCAACGCTTTTCTCTATGGCTCGGTTTTTACCGCTGAACAAGTCGGCTGGAACGGTGACGCCATTGAAGCCCAAGCCTTTGCCTATTTAGCGGCACGTTCAGAAAAAGGTTTACCCTTAACTTTTCCTGAAACAACAGGTGTAAGTGCCCCCTTAAGCGGTGGCACGTACCACACATGCAAATAGCCCCTCGCATTACAAATGCGAAGGGCTATTATAAAACAGGTACAGATACTTAAAGCTTATTCCGCAGCCAGTTCAACAATACGGCGATCAAGGTAATCACCACTGAGTTGTTTGATTAACTCAGCTTCTTCTTCATTGTTGAAATAGTGGGTGGCATCTGAAATGCGTTGATAGTCGATAGAAATATTCTTTTGGCTATCAAGCTTATCAACCAGCTTTTTAACTGATTCTTCCGGCACAACATCATCTGAGTCACCATGTATAACCAGACCCGAGGCCGGGCAGGGTGCCAAGAATGAAAAATCATACAGGTTTGCAGGTGGCGCAACGGAAATAAACCCGTTGATTTCCGGACGACGCATCATCAGTTGCATGCCAATCCATGCGCCAAATGAAAAACCACCTACCCAGCAAATGCGGGCGTTGGGGTTATGCGTTTGCATCCAATCAAGGGCAGACGCTGCATCGGAAAGTTCGCCGATGCCGCTGTCAAAAATACCTTGCGAGCGACCGACACCACGGAAATTAAAACGCAAAACGGAAAAACCACGTTCTTTGAACGTTTTGAACAATGTGTAGGTCACACGGTTGTTCATGGTACCGCCTTGTTCCGGGTGGGGGTGCAGTAAAAGTGCGATGGGGGCGTTGGGGTCGTTACTGTGATGGTAGCGCCCTTCGAGGCGACCTTCGGGTCCATTGAAAATGACTTCAGGCATTTTTCTCAGACGAATCCTATCAGGTGAAATGTCAAAAAAACTAAATCCGACGACTGCAAGGGGTTATTTGATAAAAAACATTAAAAATATGCCCTTGAATACTTGACTGCATTGGTCGGGCATTCTATATATCTATTCAAACAACGGTGTCTTAGCAGTACTCATTGTCGTATTCGCTGATGCATCTCATAACTTAAAAACGATCAAGATACTAGCAAAACGTGGTTTACAGTGTTCAAAAGATTTAAAGAAGACATAGATTCCTTCATAAAGAGGGACCCCGCAGCGAAATCAAGAGTTGAAGTGATTTTGTGTTATCCGGGTCTACATGCCCTGATGTTTTACCGCGTGGCACATGCTTTGTGGATACGTGATTGGCGTTTGTTGGGTCGGTTTTTATCCCATGTGGCGAAAATCTTTACCGGCATTGAAATCCATCCGGGCGCCAAAGTCGGACGTCGTTTCTTTATAGATCATGGCACAGGTGTTGTGATTGGGGAAACAGCAGAAGTCGGTGACGATGTAACCCTTTATCAAGGTGTTACTCTTGGCGGTACGGCGCTGCATGCAGGTAAGCGTCACCCAACTTTGGAAGATGGCGTTATTGTTGGCTCCGGTGCGCAGGTATTGGGACCGCATGTTATCGGGGCAGGCGCACGTATTGGTGCCAATGCTGTGGTATTGGAAGATGTACCCCCTGGCGTGACCATGGTGGGGATCCCGGCCAAGATGGTCTTGGGACGTGATAAGAAAAAAGACAGTGCTTTTTGCGCTTACGGTACGCCGGGTGATATGCCCGATCCCGTTGTGCGCACGATTGAGGCGTTACGCGCTGAAATCAATACATTGAAGAATCGTGTAGATGAATTGGAAAATGACCCAGAGACAACATCCGATCAGGCCGAAAAGAAGCTGGATGTGGTGTCGGGTGGTCGATAACGGGAGATTAAGAACGTGAAATTAAGTACAAAAGGCCGTTACGCGGTCATGGCGATGGTAGACCTCGCTTGTAACAGTAAAGGTGCGCCGGTGTCGTTGGCCGATATCGCGGATCGTCAGGAAATTTCTTTATCTTACCTTGAACAACTTTTCGGTAAGTTGCGTAAAGGTGATTTGGTGAAAAGTGTACGCGGTCCGGGTGGCGGCTATCTGTTGGCACGTGATTGTTCAGAGGTGCGCGTTTCAGACATTATTATGTCTGTGGATGAACCGATTACGGCTACACGCTGTACACCGGGTAATCCCAACGGTTGTCGAGAAAACAAAGGTCGCTGTCTGACCCACGATTTGTGGACAGAACTTGGCAATCAGATCTATCTGTATCTGAATTCCATTTCGTTGGACGATATCGTAGAACGCCGCCTGTTAGGGACAAGTTCACTCTTTGATGGCGAAACGCGCGAAAAAGTCGCGGCAGCTGAATAACTTTAGACGGAAAATAGAAGACGATGATGAAGACCGCTTACATGGATTATAATGCAACAGCCCCGATCCTGCCTTCCGCAGCCTCGGCAATGGCTGATGCGATTAATCTTGTCGGTAATCCATCGTCGGTTCACCGTTTGGGTCGTGAAGCACGTGCTAAAATGGAAGCGGCGCGTGATGCGGTCGCAGCGTTGGTCAATGCACCCCGGGATTGGGTGATCTTTACCAGTGGCGGGACGGAAGCCGATGCTTTGGCGCTTGATGGTGTTGATTGTGAACGTGTGCTGGTTTCAGCGGTTGAACATGCCGCCGTTTTAAACGCACGTGCTGATGTTGAAGTGATCGCGGTTGATGCCAATGGGCTGATTGACCTGACAGCCTTGGAAAATATGCTGGATGGGCGTTCTACGCTGATTAGTGTGATGGCTGCCAATAATGAAACTGGTGTTATTCAACCCGTTAAAGACGTGGTCGCCCTTGCACGAAAATATGGTGCCCTTGTCCATTGTGATGCGGTGCAGGCAGTCGGTAAAACCCCGTTTGACATGCTGGCCCTTGATCTGGATATGGTCAGTTTGTCTGCCCATAAAATAGGTGGTCCGCAAGGCGTTGGTGCCTTGGTGAAACGTGAGGGTATTACCCTAAACGCTGTGCAACGTGGTGGCGGACAGGAACGTTCCCTTCGTGGGGGGACTGAGAATTTAATCGGCATCATTGGTTTTGGTGCAGCGGCTAAAGAAGTTATGGATTTTTCCAGCATTGAGGTCTTGCGTGATTTACTTGAAACGCAAACTAAAACACGAGGGGCCAAGGTGTTGGGTGAAACAGTAGAACGCTTGCCCAATACAAGTTGTTTTGCTTTCGAAGGCCTGCCGAGTGAACGCCAAGTGATGGCGTTGGATTTGGCCGGTGTGATGGTGAGTGCAGGCTCTGCCTGTTCTAGCGGGACGGTAAAGGCCTCTCATGTGTTGAAGGCCATGAAGGTCGATGAAGAATTAGCAAATTGTGCCATCCGAGTGTCGCTTGGATGGGGTAGTACGAAAGACGATGTAGAGATGTTTGTTGAAGCTTGGTCAAAATTGGTCGAACGGGTGCAAACAAGAAAATCCAGCAGATCAAATGCTGCTTGAAATTGATTTATTTTAGAACGCTGAAGAAAAAGAAAAGGAGTGCCCCAAATGGGCGGTAATTCACAGGAAAATCCGGTATACTTGGACTACCAAGCAACAACACCTACAGACCCTCGTGTTGTTGATGCAATGATGCCTTATTTCACACAGAAGTTTGGCAACCCGCATTCGCGTAACCACGCTTATGGTTGGGAAGCCGAAGAAGCTGTGGAAGAAGGTCGTCGGCAGGTTGCCGATATCATTGGTGCAAATTCTAAAGAGATTATCTTTACCAGTGGTGCGACGGAATCAAACAATCTGGCGCTTAAAGGCGTGGCACAATTTTATAAAAGCAAACGTAACCACATCATCACGTGCGTGACAGAACATAAATGTGTTCTTGATACCTGTCGCCATCTGGAGCAGGACGGCTTTGATGTGACCTATTTACCAGTACAGGAAAACGGCCTGATTAATCTGGATGAGCTGAAAGCTGCTATGACGGATAAAACCGTTTTGGTCTCCATCATGGCTGTAAATAACGAAATTGGCGTTATCCAACCCTTGAAAGAAATTGGTGCCATTTGTCGCGAGAACAAAACGTTCTTCCATACAGACGCGGCGCAAGCGGTTGGTAAAATCGAACTTGACGTGGAAGAGATGAACATTGATCTGATGTCAATCTCCGGTCACAAGATCTATGGTCCGATGGGGATTGGTGCGCTTTATGTACGCCGTCGTCCGCGTGTCCGTATCATCGCGCAAATCAATGGCGGTGGGCAAGAACGTGGTATGCGTTCCGGTACATTGTCACCGGCCCTGTGCGTTGGTTTGGGTGAAGCTTGTAAGATTGCCAAAGAAGAAATGGCCTCGGAAGCAGAACGTTTGCATGAACTTCAAATGCACATGTGGACACGCTTCCAGGAAGAACTGCCGGAAGTTTATCTAAACGGTGATTTGGAAAAACGCATTCCGGGGAACCTGAACGTCAGCTACGCCTTTGTTGAAGGTGAAGGTCTGATGATGGGGATCAAGGATTTGGCTGTGTCTTCAGGCTCTGCCTGTACGTCAGCCTCGCTTGAACCATCTTACGTCTTGCGTGCGCTTGGCGTGGAAGAAGAGCTTGCACATACATCATTGCGTCTTGGCATTGGTCGCTTCACAACGAAAGAAGAAGTCGACTATGCAACGGATCGCATTATCAAGGAAGTACAGCGTCTACGCGAGATGAGTCCGCTGTTCGAAATGGCTCAACAAGGTATTGATATCAAGTCTATTCAATGGGCTGAACATTAAGACGGCCGTCTTTGAAACGGTAATAGGAGAAGAATTATGTCTTATAGCGAAAAAGTTGTAGATCATTACGAAAACCCTCGTAACGTAGGCTCCATGGATAATGAAGCGGGTGAAGTCGGTACCGGTCTTGTCGGTGCCCCGGCTTGTGGTGACGTTATGCGGCTGCAAATTAAAGTGGGTGAAAACGGCATCATCGAAGATGCTAAATTTAAAACATTCGGTTGCGGGTCTGCCATTGCGTCCAGTTCACTCGTGACAGAATGGGTAAAAGGCAAAACATTGGAAGAAGCGTCCAATATCAAAAACACTGATATTGCTGAAGAGCTTGCTTTGCCGCCGGTTAAGATCCATTGTTCTGTTTTGGCAGAAGATGCGATTAAAGCCGCAATTAGTGACTATAAACTCAAGCATGGCGATGCAAAAACAAGTGAAGCATCGTAAAGCCCGCTTTGGTAAAGAATTTTGGAGTTAAGACATGACGGAACGTCCCGCCCCGATAACTGTATCTGATGCAGCACTGGATCGCATTCGCGATTTGCTGGAAAGTCGTGGCAAACCCAGTGTGGGGATACGCATTGGTGTTCGCACTAAGGGTTGTTCCGGCTTGTCTTACACGCTGGAATTTGCTGATGAGGTGAATGAGTTTGACGAGGTGTTTAAAGCATCCGATGACATCACAATTATGATCGACCCGAAAGCAACTATGTTTATCTTCGGCACCGAAATGGATTTTGTCGTTGATAAAATGGCATCTGGCTTTGTCTTCAACAACCCGAATGAAAAGGGGCGTTGTGGCTGCGGTGAGTCTTTCCACGTATAATCGATAAGGGAAATGTCATTGCGCAGGTGTTGCGTGATCGCCAGCAACGTTGTGGTTGTTGGCGGCCTCTGCATCATAGCAGGGTGACACGATATGAATATGGATTCTACGAGTACGCATATTTTACCGGAAAATAATCATAAAGGTGTCCAGCCTTGTTGGTCCTGTAAAGGCCCGACAGGAAAGACAGATCTTTTTTGCGAGACCTGTCACGCGGTGCAGCCGCCCGGTCATATCAACCACTTTGAACGCTTAGGCGTGCCAAAGTCGTTTGACATTGATGTTGATGGGCTGGAGCGTAAGTATTTTGAACTTCAACGCCATCTGCATCCTGATCGCTTTGCCAATAAAACACCGAAAGAAAAATCGCTGTCTCAACAACAAGCGGTTAGCTTGAACCAAGCCTTTGAAGTGGTGAAAGACCCGTTGTTGCGGGCTGATTATTTGTTGCAAGTCTCTGGCGTTGACGGGATCAGTCATGACCATACGGTCAACGATCCGGTTTTATTGATGGAAGCAATGGAGACGCGCGAAGCCTTGATGGAGGCAACGGATGTTGCACAAGTCAATGCATTGTCGGATAAAGCCCGCCGGGATGTGCGTGATTGCATTAAATCCATGGCAAAGGCCTTTACACAAAATGACTTGAACGAGGCCCGTAAATTGGCCTTGCGCTTAAAGTATTTAACGAAACTCTTGGAAGAAACGCGCCAACATAAAGCGCGACTGGTAATGAAATAATGATTGAAAACGTGTTGCTGCAAATTCATGAACCCGGTGAAACGCCAGCCCCACATGCGGGCGATGAAGCCTTGGCCATCGGGATTGACTTAGGGACGACCAATTCGGTTGTTGCTGTGTCAACGAATGAGGTAAGCGAAGTACTGCGCGATGAAAATGGTAAGGCTATGGTGCCGTCCGTTGTCGCATATGCACCGGACGGGGCAGCCATTGTTGGGGATTTGGCCAAACAATTGCTGTTGATGCGCCCTGAAACGGTTATTTCATCCATTAAACGCCTGATGGGTCGTGGTTTGGAAGATGTGAAATCGATCTCAGGGACATTGCCTTTTGAAGTGGTTGCGGGTGAAGGGATGGTCCGGCTTAAAATATCAGGTCGCGAACTGACCCCGGTTGAAATTTCCGCTGATATTTTGCGGGCTTTAAAAGAACGCGCAGAAGACCAGCTTAAATATAAAGTTGAAAAAGCGGTGATTACGGTCCCGGCTTATTTTGATGATGCCGCGCGCACCGCCACAAAAGATGCGGCACGTCTTGCCGGATTGGAAGTTTTGCGTTTGGTGAATGAACCGACCGCTGCAGCCCTTGCCTATGGCTTGGATAAAGATTCTGAAGGTGTCTACGCGATTTATGATTTAGGTGGCGGGACCTTTGATATTTCTTTGCTGCGTATGGAAAAAGGTGTCTTTCAGGTGAAAGCAACCGGTGGTGATGCATCTCTGGGCGGGGATGATTTTGACCATGCAATCCTGGAATATTTCCTGGAAGAACGCCGCGCACAATTTGGCGAAGAAAAGCTGACATCTGATGATGTGAAAGTGGCATTGGTCACGGGGCGTTTGGCGAAAGAATGCCTGACTGAAAATGATGAAGGTAGTTTTGTTCTGGAATTTAATGACAAGACGTCAAAGCATCAAATCACCCGCGAAAAATTTGATGAATTGACCGCTGGTTTGGTGGAACGCACCATCGATATTTGTCGTAATGTGTTGGAAGATGCCGATGCTTTTCCTGATGAAGTTAAAGGTGTTGTGTTAGTCGGCGGGTCAACCCGCGTCCCAATGGTGCGCAAACGCGTTGGCGAATTCTTTGGACAAGAACCTTTGGCTGATATCAACCCGGATGAAGTTGTTGCTGTGGGGGCTGCTTTACAGGCTGAGGCCTTGACGGTTGGTTCTGATAATCTGTTATTGGATGTGACGCCTTTAAGTCTTGGTATTGAAACAATGGGTGGCATTGTGGAAAAAGTCATTCCACGCAATACAGCGATCCCGGTTGCCAAGGCACAAGAATTTACCACCTATCAAAACGGTCAAACGGCCATGGCAATCCATGTCGTGCAGGGCGAGCGTGAAATGGTGGATCAAAACCGTTCCCTTGCACGTTTTACCCTGAAAGGAATCCCGCCTATGACGGCTGGGGCGGCACGTATTCGTGTCACCTTTAATGTGGATGCCGATGGTCTGCTGACGGTAGGGGCTGAAGAAGTCACGACAGGGATATCTCAAGAAGTCGCGGTTAAACCGTCTTATGGCTTAAGCGATGATGAAATGGCGACCATGCTGCGTGACAGTATGGTGCATGCCAAAGATGATATGGAAGTCCGTTTGTTGACCGAAGCCCGCGTGGAAGCCAAACGGGTGATGGAAGCAGTTTATTCTGCCCTTCATATTGACGGGAAGCTCTTAAACGAGGATGAACGTAAACATATTGAAGTGGTGCTGAATAAACTGGATGAAACCATTGCAGGTACAGATCGTGATGCTATTAATTCCACGGTTGAAGAATTGGACCGCACAACACAAATTTTTGCCCAACGCCGTATGGATAAGGGTATTGAAGAGGCCCTGACCGGGGTAAACATACAAAAGCTGGAAAATGCGATTGAGTCTTGATTTATCGAAGAATATCGATAAAAGGCTCTTAACGCAGCTAACTTAGGAAAAAATCAATGCCAAAAATGACTTTCATTAATCCCGACGGTTCTGAAAAAGAAGTTGAGGCTGCCGTTGGTTTGTCCGTTCTGGAAATCGCACACAAAAACGATATTAATCTGGAAGGCGCTTGTGAAGGCTCTTTGGCCTGTTCCACATGCCATGTGATTGTCGAAGAAGAATGGTTCGACAAATTGAACGAGCCGGAAGAAGAAGAAGAAGACATGCTTGATCTGGCTTTCGGTCTGCAACAAACGTCACGTTTGGGCTGTCAAATCCTGATGACAGAAGAACTGGACGGTTTGACCGTGCATGTACCTGCAGAGACACGCAATATCAGCTAAGATAATATTTGAAGGGAGAGCATTCGATGGGACTGCGTTGGACAGATACTTTTGATATCGCCATAGAACTGGAAGATGCCCACCCGGACGCGGACATCATGCATGTGCGCTTTACGGATTTGTGGAAATGGGTGCAAGAGCTGGACGGCTTTGAAGATGACCCAGATAAATCCAATGAAAAAATATTGGAAGCCATCCAAATGGCATGGCTTGAGGAAAGAGAGGACTAAACCTCTCTTTTCTTATTTTAACTTCGGGAGAGTGGAAATTGATCGAAAGCTTATCTTCAGTTGACGGTGTTGCACTCTTTTGGTTTGTCATCGCCTGGGCTGGCTATACATACTATGCTGATACGTACAGCCGTAATCGGGCAAGCTTGATGACGGTGATGTACCAGTATCGTCTGGAATGGATGAAGCAATCCTTGAAACGTGAAGTCCGCGTTGGTGATGCTTCCCTGCTGGCGACTTTAACCCGTTCTATTTCGTTATTTGCTTCCACCGCGATTTTTATTCTGGGTGGGGTTGTCGCTATTTTCGGCGGATTGGAACAAGTGCAAGACTTGACCAAAGACCTGACCTATGTGGCAAAAACTTCAAAAATCATGTGGGAAATAAAGCTGCTGACACTGGCATTCGTCTTTATTTATGCCTTCTTCAAGTTTGCCTGGGCCTTGCGTCAGTTCAATTATATGATCATTGTGATGGGGGCGTTTCCTCCACCTGCAGAAGCCAAAACCGAAGCTGCGCAAAATATTGCCGAACGTGCTGCACGGGTGAATGCCTTGGCGGTACTCACCTTTAATAGGGGGATGCGGGCCTATTATTTTGGCTTGGCGGCACTGTCCTGGTTTATACATCCTTTTGTTTTTGCTTTTGCCACACTGTTTGTCGTTCTCGTGATTTATCGACGTGAATTTAAGTCTAAAACCTTGCGCATGTTAAACACGGCTGATGAAATCAAAGACGTTCTAAAGCAATAGAATAAGCTGATGCCCTTTATGCGCGAGTGTTAAAAATGCGATTAATGCATTGATCTAATTTTCAACCAGAACGCAAAATTATTTACCAGATATATTGATTTTATATAAACCTGTGTTGATAGTTGGGAATTTATTTCTTACTATCCGTAATACTTCCAGATTATCCAATCAGGTAAGTCGCCATTCTTTCTCTCATGAAGCAGGTCTATACATGAAAATATCATCGAAGATTTTCCTTGGTTTTTTGGGAGTGGTTCTCTTGCTAGCGGTTGTTGCCGTGATTGGCGCCTTTTCTTTAAATGGTGCAGGAAAAGGTTTTAAACGCTACCAGTCACTTGCGGTGCAAACAAATGCTGCCAGTGGTATGCAAGCCAATATGGTGACTTCGCAAGTCTATGTTGAAGAATTTCTTGTTTCTGGGAATGAGGAAAGTATTGATACTGCCTTGGCGCGTTCCGAAGATGCGCTTAAAGAAGCCGAATCTTTGTTGGGTGTCCTTTCTGAAGCTGAAAAAATTAAAATCACTAAAGACACGATTGTAAATCTGAAAAATTATATTGCTGCCTTTAAAGAAGTGGCAAGTCTGCAACTCGCACGTGATAAAAAGGTAAAAACAGGCATTGACCAGATTGGGCCAAAACTGGAAAAAGAGTTTACAAAATTAACACAAGAGGCTTGGTCATCAGGGCTGCGTGAAGAAGGGTTTAAAACATCTCTTTTACTGCGCAATCTATCTCTTGGTCGTATGAACGCCATCAAATTTTTAAACTCTGAACATGAAGATGATTATGTCACGGCCATTAAGGAATTCATTACTTTACGCCGCGATATGTTTGCATTGATGAAGTCACTGGGCAGTGGGATGGTGTTTGATCGCTTGGATGATGTGTTGCCCGGCTTGGAAGACTATGAACTTATCTTAAGTCAGATTAAGGAAGATATCATTCTGCGTGATAATATGATCAAGGGCATTCTCAATGTCGTTGGTCCAAAAATTTTAAGTGATATTGATTCAATCAGACAAGTTGCCAAAAAAGAACAAGAAGCATTAGGGCAAGAAACAAAAGAACATATTGATTACAGCATGATCTTGTCTCTTTTGATTTCAGCAATTGTTGCGGTTGTCGCCATTATCTTTTCTTTGTTCATGGGTAAAAGTTTGTCCAACCCGATTGTGGATATGACCATGTCGATGAAATCTTTAGCCGATGGGAATTTGGACGTGGAAGTCCATGGTCTGGACCGCAAGGATGAAATTCATGATATGGCCCAAGCGGTGAATGTCTTTAAAGAAAATGCCCTTGCCGTGCAGCGCCTTGAAGAAGAAAGCCAAAAAGCGGCAGAAAAAGCAGAAGCAGAAAAACGCCGCGCTTTGTATGAAATGGCTGACCAGTTTGAAGCCAGTGTGGGCAGTGTCGTTAAAAGCGTCAGTCAATCAGCAGAACATGTACGCTCTTCAGCAGAAGCGATGTCAGCCAATGCACAACAAACCAGCCAACAGTCTGCCAATGTTGCGGCTGCTTCGGAAGAATCAGCTGTAAACGTGCAAACCGTGGCTTCTGCAACAGAACAATTAACCGGGGCCATTTCAGAGATCGGTCAACAGGTGACATATTCTACAGATATGGCCAGCCGTGCTGTTGAAGAAGCCAACGATGCCCATGATACAATTGATGGACTTGTGAATGCGGCAGAAACCATTGGCGGTGTGGTCAAGCTGATTACTGAAATTGCGGAACAAACAAACCTGTTGGCGCTGAATGCCACCATTGAAGCAGCACGTGCTGGTGAAGCGGGTAAAGGGTTTGCCGTGGTCGCTGGTGAAGTGAAAAATCTCGCCAAT
>JABXIC010000276.1 GCA_013373265.1 Methylocystaceae bacterium
AAGTGGTTGGTCGGTTCGTCCAGGAGTAATAAGTCAGGATTGGCAAACAAAGCCGCCGCCAACGCCACACGCATCTGCCAACCACCTGAAAAATCGCTACAGGGGCGCAGTTGGGCCTCTTGATCAAAGCCAAGGCCGCCTAGGATGGTGGCCGCGCGCGCTGGGGCTGTGTGGGCATCTATATCGACAAGGCGCTCGTGGATTTCACCAATGCGGTGGGGATCAACGCAGGTTTCAGATTCTTTGAGCAAGGCGTCACGTTCCAGATCGGCCTTTAGGACCGTATCCAGTAAAGACTCAGACCCGGTGGGCGCTTCCTGAGCGACTCGTCCGACTTTGGCGCGCTTTTGAACCGTCAAAGTGCCGGTGTCCGGGTGGACTTCTTCAAGGATGAGTTTAAACAGGGTTGATTTACCCGTGCCGTTTTTACCCACGAGTCCAACTTTACGACCCGCCGGAATCACAACGGTCGCTTGGTCAAACAGGATACGTCCGCCTATGCGGTATGTAAGATCATTTATATGTAACATAGGGCGCTAGATAGCACATTTTATAGGCATTTCACCAGCAAAGTTGAATTAAATAATTGTGCAGTTGCAAAATTCTTTTTCTGACTGTATAAGGCGCGCACTTTGTTTCTAGGCATGGGCTTGGAGACTTCACAGAGATTTTTAATAAAAGGGGTTTCCCTGTTATGGCTATCGAACAAACATTATCTATCATTAAGCCGGACGCAACGCGTCGCAACCTGACTGGTGCTATCGTTGCCCGTTTTGAAGAAAAAGGCTTGCGCGTTATCGCTTCTAAACGCGTTCAACTGACGAAAAAACAAGCTGAAGGCTTCTACGCTGTTCACGCTGAGCGTTCTTTCTTCGGTGAATTGGTTGATTACATGATTTCTGAACCTGTTGTGGTTCAAGTGCTGGAAGGTGAAAACGCTGTTCTTGCCAACCGTGAAATCATGGGCGCAACAAACCCGGCAAATGCTGACGAAGGCACAATCCGTAAAGATTTCGGTGTGGACGTTCAAGAAAACTCCGTACACGGTTCTGACTCTCCTGAGAACGCAGCGATCGAAATCGCTTACTTCTTCTCAGCTTGCGAGATCGTGGGCTAAAGGTTTCTGCAGTTTTTTGACTGTAGATGCTTATGTGATTTCTGTTGTTGATATTATACCCAACAATATAGATAGTTCCCAGAAATCGTCAAATCACTGCATAAGAAACCAGACAGGTGATCACCTGTCTGGTTTCTTTGTGTTTTTGAGGCTTTTGATCACAATTTTGACCAGCGGGAAGCAAAATGCTGGTGGTGGTTGGAAGGTGATATCTATCACCTCGAATTAAGGTACGATTCTTACATCTTCGAACTCGAAGAAGGTAAGTCATCCATCACTCACTAAAGAAGATGCCGCCAACGTACTATGCCATATCCGTGATGACCTACTGTTAACATGGAAATTGGATGACCGCCTTGTAGCAATGAAGGAACGGGCACGGCGAGTGAAATCGTTGTTATAATTTGTTTACGATTTGGAGCATTGTGCCTGAAACCATGCCTTGCATATTGTCTATCATTGAGTTTAGTTGCTCTAAAAGAATGCGAAAGTCATCGTAATTTGTTTGTGCTTCACTCGTACCAATTTTGATGAAGCATTGAGCACCAGCCTCGACTACGGATATACATTTTTGTACTAACTTTTGAAGTTCTAATCCGTATTTTTTATCGAAGCCTAAATTGGATAGTACCACGCAAAAGTGTTGGTAATTGGGGTTTTTAAGGACGTTATTACCAACCCCTTTACTTTGCCCTACGATGTCTCCATCAAATTTAGAAAACATCACACGTAAATCTTCTAAATCCTTTGATAATTGTTCAAGTTTTTGAAGTTCGTATAGTTTTTTTGCAGTTGTCTGTTGCAGACGATATAAAATGTATCCTGCGACACCAGTGATAATTGCACCCATAACAGCCCCGCCCATCGCGGCAGTAAGAGCATCCACGTTTGATGCCAGTGTTGCTTCAACATCGGTAATGCGATTTCGAAGTTCTAAGATTTCATCCATTTGCGTTTGTTCTGGTTGTAAAAGGTGAGAATAGTCTACAACTTCCGACCCACTTCTTCCACCCACATGTGAGAATAATTCATCAGCACCCGCAGGTCACGGTGCCCTGAAATTAGGCTGACTTCAATTGGTGACAAACCTTTCTCTGTCAATCTGGATACGGCTTCATGGCGCACGTCATGGAAGCGATAATCAACCACGACGTCACGGCAAACGGCGCGGAAGGCGCGTCCCTATTGGTTGTAATTAAGCGGGAACAGGATGTTGCCATCACCTTTCATATATTGTTTGACAATGTTCATGGCTCCCGTATCAATCGGTTGATGCGTGCCGTTTCACGTTTGATCGTGGACCCTCTTTTGGTTTGCGTAACTTCCATCAAATATCGTCTTAACAAATTTGTCAGCGGGATGGATTTCAAAACTTCTTCGGGGCGATTGCGCAAAAGTTCCAATCTCGATTCTTCTAACGATGCCCATTTGGTTGCATCGGATTTCTTGGAAAATGATCGGGAAATTGAGTGCCCATATTTGCGAATTTGGACCCGCCATTTCCCGGCGAATTTATGGATGCTTGCCATTATTTTTATTCCTGTCTGCACAGAAATTGCACAAAAGGGGCAGGGTACAGTTAATGACGGTGGGGATTATCGTTGCTCAAAGATGGCAAAAGCGGATTTACAATTCTTCACTACCGTATTCTTTCATCATTGGTTAGACTCCCGCTCAAAATAAGATTGACCATAGGGAGAATATAAAAATGAGTGATGTCTATCAGGCCATGCGGGACGGTTTTTCACTGGAAATGCCGCAGGATTATAATTTTGCTTTTGATCTGGTCGAAAAAACGGCCAAGGAACGTCCTGAAAAAATCGCCTATATTGCGGTGAGCCGCGATTGCCAGACGGTTAAAGAACATACTTATGCTGACCTGAACGCAAAGGCAAATCGTTTTGCCAATGGTTTGAAGCAGTTGGGATGCAAAAAAGGTGATTTTGCCTGCGTTGTGATTGCGCGTCTGCCAGCCTGGTATGAAGTTCTTGTCGGTGCGATGAAAGTCGGTGTGGTGTCCATGCCGGGGACCAACTTGTTGACCGCCCATGATCTGGAATACCGCATCAACCGTGCAGGTGCGAAGCTGGCCATTGTCACAGCCGAACATGCGGGTAAAATTGAAGAAATCAAAGAAAAATGCCCCACGTTGGAACATTTGATCATCATCGGGGAAGACCGCGACGGGTGGGTTAATTTTGAAACCTTGTGCGCGGAAAATTCTGATCAATTGAACCGCGCCGATCTGGAACCTACAGGCGCGGATGATCTGATGTTGATCTATTTCACATCCGGCACGACGTCCATGCCCAAGATGGTCCCGCGTAATTATTCTTACGGTCTGGCCCATAAGATTACCGGGCAATATTGGATGGATCTGAAAGATAATGACATTCACTGGACCTTGACCGATACGGGCTGGGCCAAGGCCGCGTGGGGGATGCTGTTTCCGCCGATGCTGATGGGCGCGACCATTCTGCTTTATGACGGTGACCCTAAATTTGATGCAGATACTCACCTGAAACTGATTGAACGCTTTGGTGTAAATTGTTTCTGCGCGCCTCCGACCGTATATCGTGTCTTTGCTCAGATGGACCTGTCACCTTACAATTTGTCCAGCCTGAACCACTGCATTGGGGCAGGGGAGCCGTTAAATCCGGAAGTGATGAAAGTCTGGAAAACGGCAACCGGATGTGATGTCTATGATGGCTATGGTCAAACCGAAACCATCAATATTGTCGCCAATTATAAAGGGATGGAAGTCCGCCCCGGTTCTATGGGCAAACCCGTGCCGGGCTTGGTTGTGGACGTGATTGATGATGATGGGAATATCGTTGCGGATGACACCATTGGACACATTGCAGTCAAACTCAGCGACCCACACCCACTGGGTTTGTTTGACGGGTATTTCCGCGATGAAAAGGCCAGTGAAAAATGTTTCCGTAACGGGTGGTATTATACCGGTGACACGGCCACACGCGATAAAGACGGCTATATCTGGTTTGTCGGGCGCTCGGATGACATTATCGGCTCTGCTGGCTATCGCATCAGCCCGTTTGAGGTGGAAAGCGCTTTGATTGCCCATCCGGCGGTCGCTGAATCTGCCGTTGTGGGCAAGCCCGATGAAATGCGGGGTGAAATTGTAAAAGCCTATGTCACCTTAAGTGCAGGCTATGAACCTTCCGATGATTTGGTGAAGGATATACAGGATTTCGTCAAGAAAGAGACCGCGCCTTACAAATATCCGCGCGAGATCGAATTCCGCGAAGCCCTGCCTAAGACCATTTCGGGTAAAATCCGTCGGGTAGAATTGCGTAGCGAATCTTAATACTATAAGGCGAACTTGTTTAAAAAGAAGAAGCGTTTCTCTATTGAGAAGCGCTTTTTTTTATTTTTTCTAAAAAGAAGATAAGTCTCTATCTCAGCAAATTGGCGGCGTTCGGTGTTTCTTGTTTTATTAGTTTATTTTTTTCTTTCAAATTCTATCTTTAGTTTGTTAAATGTATTGTTGATAATACAGAAACATGTATTGAGTAACGCATAATCGAGAAATTCATAAAAAACAGGCGCCGAGTTATGAAATTGAATAATGTACAGTCTGGTCATGCTGTAGATGATGACTTGAATTTGAATAAAAAGATTGGTTTTGGGATAGGGAAAAGACTCATACTTGCTTTTGGCGGTGTTGGGTTACTGAGTGTTTTGGTTAGTTTCGTCAGTTGGTATGGCTTGAATACGTTAAGTGAAACGCAAAACCAAATCACCGAAGAAAAAGTACCCGTCATTACGACATCAATGCATTTGGCAAACCAAGTTTCGCAACTCGTCGCCTCAGCACCGTTGTTGAGCAGTTCTAAGACGCAAGAAGAACGCGAACAACAAATGCAACAAATCCTTGATACGATTAAGGAAGCGCGTGGGGATATCAAAACTCTCGGGTCCTTGATGGATGATAAAAATAAAGTAAAAGCCATTCAGGAAAAGTTGGATGCGTTACCGTCCGTTGTGACACGGATATATGAGATTGTTGGTCAAACTCAACATCTGGAAGCGCGCCGAAAAGAATTGAATAAAAAGGTCGCTGGATTACGGTCTGTTGTTGAAACCAAACTGAATCCAATGATGTCGGGTGTTAATTTCAAGTTTTTTAATATTTCGGACAAGTGGTTGGCAGCAGTAGAAAACGCACAGACGGGGCGTAAGCAGGACTTGAGTGATTTGCAGGCTGCACCGTTAAAAGTGGTGAATTTTATCAGATCTGTCCTTGAATTTAAAAGTGGGTCTAATCTGTTGATCGGGCTTTTACTGGAAGGGTCACAAAGTTCATCAATCAAGGAAGTCAAAGAGGCTGAAAATAACTTTATTCAGTCCATTGCCTTAATGGCAAACCCATTGGATGTTATGGCCAAAACACAGGATGTACAGGAGCTGGAGGCATTATTTAATAATTTGTTGACTCTCGGTATGAAGGGCAATGAACAAGATAATGTTCTAAAACTTCGCAATGCAGAGCTGACCCTTCATGAGGAAAGTGACAAACTTTTAAAAGTGGCGCGCACGGTTTCACAATCACTATCTACAGAAGTTGGGCAAATTGTGTCCAATCTGGAAAAAGACATGGCACTTGCTGTGAAAGAAAACCATTCCACGGCCAATAATATTTTAATTACCATGATTGCTGTTGTTGTGATTTCGCTGTTAAGCGTTGTCCTTGTTGGTTGGTTTTATATCCTGCAAAATTTGATGAAACGCCTGTTGATTTTAGTTGAGGGTATGCTGAAAATTGCCCGGGGTGATTTGACGACACGTGTCAATAGAGCGGGCAGTGACGAGATTAGTTTGATGGGGTCTGTCTTAGCTTTATTGAGAGATGGTTTGGTTGAAGCAGAAGAACTAAAAAAAGAACAAGAGCAGCAAGAGCATAGAAACGAGGCTGCCAAGAAAGAACATGCTGAACAACTCGCCAAGGATTTTGATGAAGCTGTTGGGCGTTCTTTATCCATTTTGTCGCAATCAGTCAGTGATATTCGTCGGCAGGCTATTTCCATGAATGAGATTTCACGCAATACCTTGTTGGAAACACAAGAGGTGAATGAAGCTTCACAAGTCATGTCACAAGATATTTCGGCTGTGGCATCCAATACAGAAGAATTATCACGCTCAATAACAGAAATCAGTGGTCAGGTTGTGAACAGCTCTGAGGTGGCAACGGAAGCCGTGAACCGTGCCGCTCATTTAAACCAAAATATTGAGAAACTCAAATCCGGTTCCGAAGAAATTGCAAGCGTGATCGGTTTGATCAACACGATTGCTGAACAAACCAACCTTTTAGCGTTAAATGCGACAATTGAAGCCTCACGTGCTGGAGAAGCTGGCAAAGGGTTTGCCGTTGTTGCCAGTGAGGTGAAGAACCTTGCAAACCAAACGGCTTCAGCAATTGAAAATATCTCTAAACTTATCAATAGTATTCGTCAGGAAATTGCTGAAGCGGTCGATGCGAATGTACAGATTACAAGTATTATTTCAGAAATTGATCAATTGTCTGCTGGAATTGCAGCGGCAGTTGAAGAACAAAGCGCGGCAACAGCAGAGATTAGTCGTACAGTACAAAGTACGGCTTCAAATGTGACCAATATTTCCTTACGCGTTGTTCATGTGGCTGATGCAATTAAGGATAACGATTCCACGTTTAGTGAAGTTTTGGAAGGCGTGTCTCATATTGACGATCAGAGCCGAGAGCTGAACCGAGATGTGGAAATATTCTTAGAGGGTGTTCGCCAGAAATAAGCTGATATGAAAAGCGCCACGGCCCGGAGAGTGCGTGGTGTTTTTCATATAAAGAGATTGCGTAAATCAGCTTTTTATCGAAGCCATTATAGATGGCAACAATTGATATCTGTCATCAATGAATTTTAAAACTCCGTCACTCTGGCGAAGGCCAGAGTCTCTTCGTACCATGGATACTGGCCTACGCCATATGACGTTGGGGGCATAATTACCCTTCAGGGTTGATCATGCTTTCCATAAGATTGTCGACGCCATTATAGACGACTTTTTCAGCCGAGACGCGGACTTGGCGTTTGGCGATCATGCGCAGTGCCAGCGGGTAGATTTTATGTTCCTGTTCCAGCACCCGTTTGCCAAGCTCGTCTGCGGTATCGTTGGGCAGGACGGGGACGCAGGCCTGGATGATGATCGGGCCTTCATCCATGTTGGGGCGTACGTAATGGACGGTGGCACCATGAAACTTGACGCCTGCTTCAATCGCGCGTTCGTGCGTGTGCAGACCTTTAAAGGATGGCAACAGCGCGGGGTGGATATTGATCAGCATATCCTTCCATTTTTGGACAAAACTGTCCGTCAGCAGGCGCATGAAACCTGCCAGACAAATCATTTTGATATTTTCGCTATCCAGCATCTGGTTGAGGGCATCTTCAAAGCTTTCACGGCTATCGTAGTCTTTGTGATTAATGACTGTTGTAGGGACGCCAGCCTGTTTGGCGCGTTCCAACCCATAAGCCGTTGGCACGTTGGAAATGACACGCACGATTTCGGCGGGCGCATTTTCAGCGGCGCACATATCCAGCAGCGCCTGCAGGTTACTGCCGCTTCCAGAGATCAGGACGGCGACTTTTAGCTTTGCCATGTTTCAATACCGGAAATGTCAACCAGTTCACCTTCTGCGCGGTTAACCACAGTACCGATTGTGTACACTGTTTCGCCACCGTCTTGCAGAATTTTGCTTAAAGTCTCTGCTTTGTCGGCATCGACAATGACGCACATGCCAATGCCACAGTTAAAGGTGCGCGCCAGTTCATGGGTGGCGATGCCGCCTGCTTTTGCCAGCCATGCAAAGACAGCGGGCAGTTGCCATGTAGAAGCATCGATATCCACGCCCAGACCTTCAGGTAGGACGCGCGGGATGTTTTCCACTAAACCACCGCCGGTGATATGGGCAAG
>JABXIC010000146.1 GCA_013373265.1 Methylocystaceae bacterium
ACAAAGGCATTGGCCAGCGTACGCCCGCGCATGAATGCCAGCGGCGCAATCTCAATCTCGCCTTTTTCCATGCGTTTTTCGACTTGATCCTGTGGCAACATATCGTAAAGCGCATCATAGATAGGGCGCAAATAAGGGTCGACTTTTTCCTGCATGTCACCAGGCAAAAACCCCAGTTGTTCACCTGCTTCAACAGCTGGACGTGACAGAATAATACGATCCACTTCACCCGTGGTCAAAGCTTCCACAGCTTTTGCCACCGCCAGATATGTTTTACCCGTCCCGGCAGGACCAACACCAAAGACCAGTTCACAAGAATCAATGGCGCGCAAATATTCCGCCTGTAAGGGTGAACGCGGTGAGATATGTTTCTTGCGGGTTTTCACCACAATGGCCGTATCGGGCAAGGCAACTTTGTTTTTTCTGGCCGTTTCAACCACATGCGGGGCCTGATCGCCATCAATCGCCATACGGATGGCCCCATCAACTTCTTGTGCGCCCACTTCCATATCGTTTTTCAAACGGTTATAGAGGCTTTGCAGCACATCTTTGGTGCGATTTACATTTTCCGGATCACCGACCACAATCAATTGATTGCCACGCACATGGATGGTGACTTCCATCATTTGTTCCATGCGTGCAAGGTTTCGATTGTGTTCCCCATAAAGATCCGGGAGGAGGGCGTTGTCTTCAAAGTCCAAAGAGAAATTTATTTCGTCACTCACGCAGAGTTCCTCACCTTATGAATTATTTGTGCACCAAGACTGTTTGGTCGCGCCGAGATAATTTTAAGATCGTGTATTTGCCCGACAAAATCAAGCGGTGCTTCTACATGAACCGGTTGCATATAAGGACTGCGACCAACCAACTGGCCCGGCTTGCGCCCGACACGTTCCAGCAAAATAGGGAATTCTCTGCCCACACAGTCTTCATTGAACTGGGTTTGAATATCCATCAACAGCTTTTGCAAAATTTGCAAACGCTCATTGGCAACCACTTTATCCACTTGCAGGTCCATAGCCGCCGCAGGCGTACCGGGACGCGCACTGTAGACAAAAGAGAAGGCCTGAATAAAACCAACTTGGCGAATGATATCCAGTGTGTCTTCAAAATCACGCTCATTTTCACCGGGAAAACCGACAATAAAATCTGAAGACAGAGCCAAATCAGGACGTGCCGCTTTCAGCTTCGCAATAATTTCCAGATATTGTTCGCGGGTGTGATTACGGTTCATCGCCGCCAACACCCGGTTGGATCCGGCTTGTACCGGCAAATGCAAATAAGGCATCAATTGCGGCACATCGGCGTGCGCGCTAATCAGGTCATCATCGACTTCTGCTGGATAAGATGTTGTATAACGAATACGTTCCAGCCCATCAAGATCAGCCAATTCGCGGATCAAACGGCCCAAGGTCCATTCCCCACCGTGCCCATCATCACCGTGATACGCATTTACGTTCTGCCCCAAAAGGGTAATTTCCAGCGCACCTTGTGCAATCAATTGGCGTGCTTCTTTCATCACTTGTGCCGCCGGGCGGGAATATTCAGCCCCGCGGGTATAAGGCACCACACAATAGGTGCAAAATTTATCACACCCTTCCTGAATGGACAAAAAGGCAGTGTAACCTTCTGGTTTGACAGGATCGGGCAGATGGTCAAACTTATCTTCCGCCGGAAAATCCGTCATTAAAATACCACGGCCGGTCTCATCACCAGCGCGATGGGCCTTGGCCAACATTTCTGGCAGATTATGATAGGTCTGCGGACCAAACACCATATCCACATAAGGCGCGCGACGAGAAATTTCTTCCCCTTCGGCTTGAGCAACACAACCAGCGACAGCGATAATCATTTCGTCATTCTCACTGCGCTTTTTCTTGATCTTTTTAAGACGGCCCAATTCCGAATAAACTTTTTCCGATGCTTTTTCACGAATATGACAGGTGTTCAAAATCACCATATTGGCATCATCCGGCCCATCGGTGGTTTCATATCCCAAGGGTTTCAAGACATCTTCCATGCGCGATGAATCATAGACGTTCATCTGGCAGCCATAGGTTTTGATAAAAAGCTTTTTGGCTTTAGTCATATCGGTGTGTCGCTTCTTTGGAAAGTTTCAAATTACTTGGCAGCAGATAAGGTGTGACAGCCCAAGAGTCAAGTTATTCAGCAAAGACATTTTGGAGCAATTGACGATATGTCGTACCCAAATTTTCTGGCAGCCATTTTATATAATAGTCACTCATGATTTTACTTTTGCGATACTTGCGCGTTACTGCGTTGACATCTTTAATAAATTGATCGTTCCACGCACCTTTCGCACAAGCGATTTGCGTCTTGAGGTAAGGTTTGTGCCCCTTGATCGTCAAAAACATAAGTTGATTCTTACGCTTCAATTCCTGTAACGCAAAAAGACCTTCTTCAGGTCGGCCCAGAATTGCATCCAAACGACCATCCAACAACAGCTGCATTTCCCTGTCAGTTTCTTTCAAGCCCGTTTTGCGCACCAACACAGGTGATTTTCCTGCATAGCGACTGATCACATCATCAATGACATCTGAATAAGACCTTTCCGCATGATAGCGAATTTTCAAATGTGACTCAGAAACCAGTCTTTCAAAATCTATTGTATGTGCATCAACCATATAAGGTTTGAAGTTTTTTAAATTTCTTTTGGTCGTCAAAACCCCATTGGCAAAAACCAGCATATTTGGTTCAAGATATTCCGCAAATTCGGTGCGTTCTTTCTTCCACAATAACGAACCATGACAAATCGTATGACCGGACTTCATATGAGTCAAAACCCGTTGTAAACTACCAACAATTTTTTCATGCTGATATTGTGGGAGATGAGCAATATAAAAATCGATCATTTGATCAGTAACGCCTTTACCGGCATTGTCACCTCGAACGATCGTATAGGGCGGAAAATCTGTACGCCCCCATATAACCTTTACAGGTTCGGCAAAGCTATTTGTAGCCAGCCCCAGTAAAAAAATGACAAAAAGTAAGCGTAACAATACAGACTCTTGAAGTTTTGAACCAAATAGTTCCTACTTCTTAGCATCTAATGGCACACCAAACAATTCCATTCGGTGATCTACCAGCTTAAAACCCAACTTTTCGGCAATTTTTTTCTGTAGTTCTTCAATTTCGTCGTCATGAAATTCAAGAATTTTACCACTTTGGACGTCAATCAAATGATCATGATGATCTTCAGAGGCTTCTTCATAACGCGCACGCCCATCACCAAAATCCAAGCGTTCAACGATGCCAGCCTCTTCAAACAGGCGCACGGTTCGATACACAGTTGCAATGGAAATCTTGGGATCAACTTCGCTGGAACGACGATAAACTTCTTCCACATCGGGGTGGTCGTCTGATTCAGACAGGACTCTCGCAATAACACGACGTTGCCCGGTCATTTTCATTCCTTTTTCTACGCACATATCTTCAATGCGGGACGCTGTCATTTCCAAATCCTCTACCTGTTTATTATCGATTCAGCAATTGCGAATGAGTGTAGTATTCAATAATGCCCAGAATAACAATTCTGTCAATGTAAAGCAGCCTCTTTTAGACAGGCAAAAACGATATTTCCAATGCAAAAGGCCTCCACTCTAAAGTCGAGGCCTTTTGACGAAAAAAGAGTGTGGTGCAGATCATCACTTGCGTGAACGTGTGCCCAAACCAATTTTCTTTGCCAAATTACTACGATGTTCTGCGTAATTAGGGGCAACCATCGGATAATCAGACGGTAAGTTCCATTTGTCGCGATATTCTTCCGGCGTCATATTATAAGCCGTTTTCAAATGACGCTTGAGCATTTTTAATTTCTTACCATCTTCTAAGCAGATGATATAATCTTGCTGGATTGATTTTTTAACAGGAACCGCCGGAAGTACTTTTTCTTTTGTATCGGATTTTTCGCCCACATTGCCTAATGTACGATAGACATCTTCAATCAACTGCGGCAAATCACCAGTACTGACTGAATTGTTGCTAACGTGTGCAGAAACGATCTCGCTGGTTAATTCTAAAAGTTCAAGTTTGCTTGGCTGTTCGCTCATGTTAAAACGACCTTATAAGTTATAAATTAGATTTAAACGTTATATAGTTTCATTAATCGACGGTGACAAGAATAAAATGAGTGAACACTTAAGTAAACAAAATAAATTTACTGCAGACTTCTATATAGATATCACACCTGATACATGCCCGATGACATTTGTTAAAACAAAACTACAACTGGAAAAAATGCAATCCGGTCAAATTTTAGAAGTTTTACTCAATGATGGGGAACCTTTAAAGAATGTCCCCCTCTCAGCAGAAGAACTCGGCCATATAATATTATCTATTACACAAAACACTGAGACTGAAAACTACACGATCTTTATTCGCAAAAAATAACCCCTTTAGCCTAATAATTATAGTCTCGGCGAATTTCATGCATGGCACGATTATTCAGCATGTTTGGAATTTCATTCCAGATTGCTTCGGCTAAATCCCGATTTTTGTCATAAAACCCATGAGACAACATAAGATAATAATATTTGGATTTTAACGGACGGCGTATTTTTCTGATGTCCTGAAAACCATTCCAATAATTGGCAATAAAAGCATCCCCCTCAATTTCCAAATCTGCAAAAGCTGAAATTTCGCCAGCCTTTAATTTTGCGTAGCCTTCCAAACGTGTCTCTACACTGACTGTCTTTATTCTGCGTATTTCCAGATCGCGCAAAATTGAAAAATCTTTTTTGGCGGCAATGGGACGTTCCAGCGCACTTATATGGATACCATTCCATTTAAGCGTACTATCTTTCATCACAAAGAGGGAATAATTCCTTTTATACAAAGCTTTGTCATAAACAGGTTGTCCTTGTTCCATCGGATAACGCCCAATGATTTGACGTGCAGGGACAAAACTTGCGTCAAAGATCGCATCAACCTCGTTTTTTTGCAAAGCCGTCAAGACATCTGCCCACGGCTTGCGTACATAACGCACGTCTAAATCAAGCTTTTCACCGATCAAGTTGATCAACTCAATGACCAAACCGGGGTTTTTTGACGGGATAGACTGACCATCGCCATTATAATAAGGGGGTGTCCCTTTGTCCCTATAAGCAACACGAAAAATTGTCTCAGCAAAAGACGGACCTGAAATGGACAGGATCAGGCAACAAGCCAAAATGTATTTTTTCAATTGTGACGCCTAGATCAGAAGTTTATTTTTTTCTTTGCGTAAAACCAGCGCATCTATAAACGTATCAGAAGACCTTTTATAGTATTTTTTTCTAATGCCCACCGTTTGAAAACCATTTTTTTCATACAGACGTCTTGCCGCAAGATTATCTTCTGCGACCTCCAGAAACATAACTTCTGTACGCTCAAAAGCCTTATCTAATAAGGCTTGTGCCACACCTTGACGACGAAATTCCCCATGGGTTGCGATGGTAATAATTTCTGCTTCTTCACCATCGCCCTGACATAAAATAAACCCTGCCGGCTGGTCATCAACGCTGCATAAAAAACCAAATGTGGCCGGCAGTTCAATTAAGTCGAGGAAAGCTTTTGCGGACCAGATTTCATCAAAGGCATTGTCATGCAATTCAACCGCAAGATCACTGTGGGCAAAATTCAGGTCACACAGCTTCATGGGCGCAAACGTCCGCCATTTTTAGGCAAAGCCGCATCGGGGGGACGGATGTAAAATGCCGATGGACGGGCTTGTCCTTCTTCAGGCAAACCTCGTCTAGCGGCAATTTGCGCCACATATTTGGCATCCGGCAACAATGCCTCGGTTTGAATGGCCAGAATGTTTTTTTGCGCAAACAAATCTTTCAAACGCTCAAAACAATCCCCGGCCACCAGCACTTTTTTAACCGACCCGTCAACCATATCCACCACATCTTGCGGCAATTTCGCCACCGCATCCGTGATAGGCTCCCCTTTTGCATCAAAGACTTGTGCGTAAAGGTCTGATCTTTTGGCATCAAGGGCACATAGGACGGGGCCATCACGATCAAGCACCGCTTCAGACAAAGCTTCAAGCGTGGTCACAGCAATAACGGGCAGACCGCTGGCAACGCCAAACCCGCGCGCACACGCCAAACCAATGCGCAACCCCGTAAAGGCACCGGGTCCAACGCTCACCGCCAGCGCATCAAAATCTTCAATTTTCATCCCCGTTTTTTGTAAAAGTCGGTCAACCATGGGCAACATCTCTGCTGCATGACCACGCGCCATGGCGCGAAACTCATGGGCCACAATGGTGCCCTCTGCCCAAATCGCTACCGAACAAGCCGCCGCTGCCGTATCCATCGCCAAAATTTTCATGGAGTGAAATAACCTTTTCTCAATCTATTTGCGTCTTATACTGTGAAACGTCCCCCTTCATCAACAGGTAGAAAAATGGCGCTGATTGAAATTACCGAACAAACACATGGTGTCTTCCTCGACATCAAATATGCAACCACAGACAATTTCACCCAAAATCCCGTTTATGCAAAGCCCCATTGCTATCTGCATCAAGAAGCCGAAGCCTTATTAAGAGAAGCCATTGATATTGCCGCAACACTTGGTTACCGCTTTCGCATTTTTGATGCCTTTCGCCCTTCAGAGGCGCAATGGAAGCTGTGGAACCATACACCGGACCCGGAATTTCTCGCCGATCCGCGTCGCGGTTCTCCCCATTCACGTGGGGCTGCCATTGATTTAACGTTGGTAGATGAAAACGGAATGGACCTCGACATGGGCACCGGTTTTGATGCCTTTACGCCCCTGTCACATCATGGCAACCGCGAGATTTCCGTTGAAGCACAGAAAAACCGCATCCTGTTAATGGGCATCATGACCACTGCCGGATGGGATTTCTTTAGAAATGAATGGTGGCATTATCAATTGTTTAATGCCCGCCGACTGCCCACTTTCAGCGACACCGCCTTACCAGAAAGCATGATGGAGTAAAAAAACAGATGGGCTGTCGACTTCCTTTTCAAAAAGTAAACAGCCCATCATATTTTAAGGGATTAAGTTACAGGTTGTGACACTTTGCCGTCACCTGCCGCCTCAATCTCTGCGTCACTAAAATTGGTAATCGCTTCACCCTTTGCTTTCCAACGCGCACGTTCTGCATCAGTGGCTTTGGGGGAGAAAAGACCCGTTTGCGCATAGATAATGCCAATAACAGGCGACAACCAACACGCAATCGCAAGCGGGATATAGAGTAAATTTTCTATAGCACCGGCACCCACACCTAGCCCTAAAGCACTGATCACAAAAGCACCACCTGCATTCCATGGAACCAACGGTGACACCAATGTGCCGCCTTCTTCAATACCGCGTGAAAGATTCAGTGTTGAATATCCAAGTCCACGATAAACAGGCGCATACATACGCCCCGGCAGGGCAATAGAAAGATAAGGATCACCCGCCACAAGGTTGGTCGCAACAGAGGTACAGACAGCCGTGGTTTGCACCGCTGAAAACTTGCTTACTTTTGTCATGATGGCGCTGATAATTGTTTCTAAACACCCCGTTTTCTCTAAAGCACCGCCAAAACCGAGTGCAATCAGAACCAACGAGATTGTCCACATCATCGATTGAATACCACCGCGATTGAGCAGGCTATCAATTTCACTGATCCCGGTTTCGATAGAATATCCACTATTGGCATAAGTAAACAGTTCATGAAGTGTCGCCCCTTGTGTGATCATGGCGGCCACACCACCAGCTAAAACACCGGCAAACAAAGACGGGATCGGCGGCATACGTTTAACAGCCAAAACAATAACGATAAGTGCGGGAAGCAACAGCCACGCTGAAATTGTAAAATTAGCGTCTAAAGTTGCTGTGATTTTTTGAATTTTTGCAAAAGATCCTCCCTCTGCATGCACAAGTGTGAAACCGGCGACCAAATAGACGCCAAGTGCAATAAGCATAGAAGGGATCGTCGTTGGCATCATATTTTTAATGTGCGAGAAGACATCGGTCCCAGTCACGGCAGGGGCAAGGTTGGTTGTATCGGACAAAGGTGACACTTTATCACCAAAGAACGCACCAGAAACAACAGCACCAGCGGTCCAATACATAGGCACATCAAAACCTGCGCCAATCCCCATCAAAGCAAGGCCGACGGTACCGACGGTGCCCCAGGATGTACCAAGCGACAAAGACACAACTGAACATAAGATCATCGCTGCAGCCAAGAATATCTGCGGGGATAGAATGTTCAGTCCATAATAGATTAATGTTGGCACAGTTCCGCTGGCAATCCACACACCAATAATCATCCCAACACAAATCAAGACGGAAACGGATGGAAGCGACACATGGATCACATGGAAGACGCCTTCTTCAACATCTTTCCAGCTAAAACCGAGCTTAATCCCGACAAGGCTCGTAATCGCGAGACCTATCGCCAATGGAATATGGGGAGTAAAATCGCCAAAATAAAATAATTGAACGCCCAGAACGATCAACGTCAGAATGACAGGTACAAGCGCAAGCCCAAGTGAGGGCTTTTTATGCACCGCGTTTTGTAATGTAGTCATACATATCTCCATGTTAATTGGCACCACAATTTCTAACAGAGAGGGCAGTACACTAATAAAATCAGCCTCGATGTGGCGCTCATTTTTTCAGCCCTATAGCCTATAGAATAAGGCATTTTTCCTAGTAAAAGGCTCTTTTCTTTGCTACTTATGCGTAACAAATACCTACAAATATAGATTTTATAGGAAAAAGAACTATGAAACTGGATTCTATCGACCAAAAGATTTTGCGCATATTGCAAACACAAGGACGCTTATCAATCGTTGAACTTGCCAGTCAGGTGAATTTGACAAAAACACCCTGCACCCAACGTGTTCGCCGATTAGAACAATCAGGCTATATTCAAGGGTATCATGCCGCATTAAGCCCCGAGAAACTTGATGCAGCCTGCGTTATGATCGTGATGGTCGTGATGGATAAAACAAGCGATGACGCGCTTGACCGCTTTAACGATGCCATTCGTCAAATTCCGGAAGTACAGGGATGTTATATGGTTGCGGGAAACTTCGATTATATGTTGAAAATCAGAACAAAAGACATTTCAACATATCGCACGGTTTTAGGAGACCGGATCAGTCAATTGCCCAATGTCCACCAAACCCACTCTTTCATTGTCATGGAACTTGTAAAAGACGAAATGTCTATTCCTGTCCCTTTTTACAGTTAAAACCGCATATTGTCTCTTATCGTGGTCAGAAACGATGATGATAACTGTAAGCTAGAATCTGATTGAAACATTTTGCAAAAAAAATATAATGCACGCGTTTCAATCCTCTACGCGAATTTTCGACAAAATTGTGCCCCTAAAAGCACCTTATTAGGCAAAGCGATGCTACAATGACCGTTCGCTCCTTATTTGCTATTGTTTTTGCTGTCTTATTGGCGGCGGCAGGACATTTCTTGATGTGGCAATGGTTGATTGATCGCGGCGACGCGCCCGATGTACGTGCAGTTCAATCTTTGTCATTTTCGCCCTTCACCCGTGACCAGAACCCTACGGCCAATATAACGGTCACATTGGCACAGATTGAAAAGGATTTAAAGACGGTCTTACCCATCACTGGCGGGATCCGTACCTATTCTTCAACACAAGGGCTGGAAAGCATTCCCCTTGAAACGGTTAAACAAAAAGGTTTTCGGGTTGTTCAAGGTGTGTGGCTCTCCAGAGATGAAACGCGCAATAAACTTGAAATCGATAACGGTATCTGGCTTGCCAATAACAATAAAAGCGTTGTTGCTGTTGTGGTCGGTAACGAAACCTTGCTGCGCAAAGAAAAAACACCTGAGGAATTGATTGGCATTTTGCAAGACATGCGACGTAAGGTGAAGAAGAATACACTCGTCACCACCAGTGAAACCTGGGATATCTGGATCAAATATCCTGAACTTGCTCAAAACGTCGACTATATCAATGCCCATATTCTGCCCTTCTGGGAAGGCATCCCCGCAGATAAAGCCGTTACATACACTTTTGAAAGATACGACCAACTCAAGGCGGCCTTTCCAGATAAGCACATCGTCATCGGTGAATTTGGCTGGCCGTCCCATGGCTATAATCAACGCGCAGCCTCAGCCGCGCCCGTAACACAAGCGCGGGTTCTGCGCGAATTTATCACCGAAGCCACCCGGCGCAGGGTTGACTACAACATCATCGAAGCTTTTGACCAACCGTGGAAAATGGATGAAGGTATGGTCGGTGCCTATTGGGGGTTGTTTAATGCCGCGCGCCAACCAAAATTCACCCTGCAAGGGCTGGTCGAAGAACCAGAACGCCATCCCAAAATGGTCGCCAGTTTGATCATGGGGGCCTTATTGACCTTGATCGGTTTGGCACGCCGTCGCCCGACTTTTGGCCACGCCATGCTCTATGCGCTGGCGTCCAATGGCATGGGCGTGGGGATCATCGCGGCAGCCTGGTGGCCCTTTGAGGTCTATATGTCCCCCGGGACCTGGGTGATGTGGAGTGTCGGTGTCTGCGCCATCCTCCCTTTGACGGCCATCACCTTGGCCCGCATCCACGAGATTGCAGAAGTGATGCTGGGACGTAAGCCGACACGGCTGTTTAAACCCGGTTCTGTCCCTGTTTCTGACAAGCCATTGCCCATGGTATCCATTCAGGTTCCAGCCTTTCGAGAACCGCCTGAGATGTTGATTGAAACCTTGGACGCCTTGGCCACATTGGATTACCCCAACTATGAAGTCTTGGTCATCATCAACAACACCCCCGATAGAACCCTATGGCAACCGATTGAAAACTATTGCAAAACCTTGGGGCCCCGCTTCAAGTTCTTGAATTATCCAAACGTGAGCGGATTTAAAGCCGGTGCGCTCAATCTCGCCATGACAGAAGTTGACCCGCAAGCAGAAATTTTGGCACTGATTGATGCTGATTATGTGGTCAACCCCAACTGGCTGAAAGACCTGACGCCCGTTTTCGAAGACCCTAAAGTGGCCTTGATGCAAGCCCCGCAAGATCACCGCAATGCCTCTGACTCTGCTTTTCATCGCATGATGCAATGGGAATTTGCCGGCTTCTTCGATATCGGTATGATTCAACGCAATGAAGACAACGCCATCATCACCCATGGCACCATGTTATTGATCCGGCGCAGCGCCTTTGAAGAGGTTGGTGGCTGGCAAACCGACACCATCGTTGAAGATACCGAATTGGGGCTTCGTCTCTATCAGGCGGGTTACAGTGCGCACTATACCAATCACCGCTATGGCTGGGGGCTGTTACCCGATACTTTCAAGGCCTACAAAAGCCAACGCCATCGCTGGGCCTATGGTGCGCTTCAAATCATTAAAAAGCATGGACGCGCCATGCTGCCCGGGGCCAAAGCCCTGACGTGGGAGCAAAAATTCCATTTCACCACAGGCTGGTTCTTCTGGTTATCCGATGCCTTGGGGGTGCTCATTGCGCTGCTCAATTTAATCTGGGTGCCTTTGGTGTTAGGTTTTGACATGATGGTTCCGACCGTTGCCATGACAGTACCGATTTTAACCGCCTTCTGCGTCAATATTTTACACAACCAACTGCTTTACAGATTACGTGTCAAAGCACGCTTTATTGACACCGTGTCCGCTGGTATTGCCGCCATGAGCTTGCAATGGACCGTGGCCAGAGCCGTCTTTGATGGGTTAATCAAAGAAAGCTTAGCTTTCGCACGTACAGAAAAAGGCGCAGGCAAAAAGAAACGCCCCGGTGCAAGCTTTCAAGCCCTGCGCGAAACATTATTGGGCGCAGCACTTGCTGCATCTGCCTTGGCGCTTCATTTGACCAATGAACAAGAAGTTCTGGAAGTGTCTTTTTTTGCAGCGACTTTAGTCGTTCAATCCATTCCATTGCTCGCGGCCACCCTCATGCATATCATTGAACTTCTGGGACCGAGCCAAAGCCAACCTGACAAGAGCTAAATTAACGCCAGCAGAACAGCATATCCACTTCCATTGACGCCTTAGGCCGCCTGCTGTTCGCCATACAAGCTTGCCAAGGTCATCATGGTTTGCATGGGTTTGGTCTGGATCGTGGATTTTTTGCAGATAAGATAAGTCTCCACTTTCGCAATCTTGTCTGGCAAAGATCGAATTTTTAAATCTGCACTTAACGATTTAGCCACTTCCAACGGCAAGAGCGTGACGCCCAACCCCGCACTAACGCACCCGATGATGCCTTCTTGCGTGCCGAATTCCATAATAGTGTAAGGCAAACGGCCTTCGTGACGCATCCATTCTTCGGCGCGTGCACGATAGGCGCAGCCTTTGCGATAGACCAACAATGTGTGGGCATTCTCGTTACCTTCGGTGCAGACCAGAACCAGTTGTTCGGTAAAGAACGGATATTGCACAATATCATCATTCTGCACCGGACTGCCGACAACCGCACAGTCAAGCTGGTGATTGAGCACCTGTTCAATCATTTCATCAGTGGTGCCGGTACGCACGGACAATTCCGTCTTGGGATGACGCTTGTGAAATTCTTTTAACAAGGCAGGCAAACGTACCGCCATTGCCGTTTCCATAGAGCCCAGCGACAAAGTCCCGCCATCTTCAAGGCTCGAGGTCACTGCACGATAAGCCTGACGTTCCATATCCAGTATTTTATAGGCATAATCCAGCAAAACCCTGCCTTGTGAACTCAGCTCCATCCCTCGACTTTTCCTTAAAAAAAGTGATAGTCCAAGTTCTTCTTCAATTTTTTTAATACGTGCTGTGACATTTGATTGCACGCAATGAAGCTGTTGCGCTGCCGTCGACACACCACCTGTTTCAGCAACGGCGACAAAAACCTTAAGGGCTGACAGTTCCATAGGGGCTCTCCTGATATCACTATTTATGAATGATAACATCAAAACTAATCGTTTGTAATGATTATTTTCATGAGATACTATATTGTTCAACTTACTAACAAATATACAAACAGAGGCTTTGATGGCGGGACATCTTTCAACGTGGAAACTTTTATGCGCAAGCATTGCATCGCTTATTCTCACCATGGGGATTGCACGTTTTGCCCTGACCCCCTTATTGCCTGCCATGCAAAGCGCGACCGGGCTGGGCGATGATGGCGCAGGCTTTCTGGCGGCTTTCAATTACGCGGGGTATTTGAGCGGGGCGCTCTTTGCCAGCCGATTGCGCGACCCGGATAAAAAGATATTCTACTATCGCCTGGGATTGATTTTTGCCGTTATCACCACGCTTGCCATGGCTTTTACCGACAATTTGATCATCTGGTCTGCTTTGC
>JABXIC010000055.1 GCA_013373265.1 Methylocystaceae bacterium
CTGGCGGCATTGGGCTCGATCACGATCATCGCCAGCACGCGTGTTCGCAGTTCTGCCTTGTGTTTCTTCATCCACAGTGCGGTGCGCTTTTTTTCTTCTTGATTGTGCTCGTGATCTTCACTCGGCGCGTTATCGGTCAAGATCACGAATGGCTCACCGCGTTCCAGATTTGCCTCAAACGCCTTAAAGTCCTCGCCGTGATTGTGACCGGGCGCTTCGTCATAATTCATCCAGACGAGCGGAAAATTCGTATTGTCTAAAGGCATGTATCGTGTCCTTGCAGGGATAGATTTTTTTAATTAGAGCGGATATGCCGCCATGACAGGATCAGCGCGATCACGCCCGGAAGTGTGACTGCCAACAGTTCCAGGCCAATGAGATGGCCGCCGTCGCGCAAACCATCCGATACGCCGGCAAACGTGCTCATGATGAAAAGGAAACTGCCGAGGACAAGCATGGCCCAGTCGGTTGTGCGTGTTCCAGCAAGCGCCAGCAACGGTGGGACGACCCAGGCGCCGTAAAAGATAGATACGCCCCATAACGCAGCAGAACCGAACGTAATGGCTTGCATCGTCCCACCGCTACTGACGTAAGCATTCAGATAAGAAAAACATTGGATGGTGACGAAGATTGCGGCACCGACCGCGGGGACAAGCCATGCGAGTGCAAGCTTAACTGGATTATTGTCGATCATCAAAACTCCTCTCAATATTTATTAGATAGGGCAGTTGAACACTATCCCTGTCGAAAAGAAGTGCGATCATGATCGCTACATATCCCTTCTACTTGAAAATAATACGTCACTCAGTGAATGACGTCATTGCGCAATCCTGCCATTATATGTTTTAATTCAGCCAAATGAAAAATGTCGAGGCTTTGATGTATGTAGACGTCCGTGACGATTGGCTTTCCTATTTCGATGAAGTTCCGCGCGCTCTCGTCGCGGCCAACGCCGTGGCCAGTCTTGAAACCCTCGAGCAATCGCCACGGCACCAGCATGAAAAAGCGCAACTGCTTTTCACGGTCCGTGGCGTCTTCAACTGTGAAGTTGAAGACGCTGTCTGGATCGTGCCGCCGCAATGCGCTGTCTGGATTCCCGGCGGGCTCCCTCATACCGTTTTCGGCTCAGGCGAGGTGGAATGTATCTCTCTCTTCATCGAACCGCCTGAGTCTCCGAGCCTGCCGAACGAATGCTGCACGATCACGGTATCGAGTTTTTTTCGTCATTTACTGATGCGGGCAAATGAGCTTCCGGAGCTCTATGACGTCGATGGTCCGGATGGCCGAATTGTGTCTGTTATCTTCGATGAGCTGGCTGTAGCACCGCTCGAAGACCTCCGTCTTCCCATCCCCAGTGATCCGCGCCTGAAGAAGCTCACCGACCTATTAATCGCAGCGCCTGCGGATCGTGCGAGCGTCGCGGAGTGGGCCTCCCGCATCGCACTCAGCGAGCGTAGCTTGAGCCGTATTTTGATAAAAGAAGTGGGCATGAGTTTCGGCCGTTGGCGTCGGCAGTTACATGTTATCCTCGCCTTGCGATATCTGAGCGCTGGCCAGACAGTCCAGGCCGTCGCGATAGATCTCGGCTATGAAAGTGCCAGCAGTTTCGTGACCATGTTTAGAAAGATGGTCGGCAAACCACCGACCCGGTATCTTCTAGGCTCAAGACTCATTAATTAAAATAGAAGATAAACGATGCCGCGATGTTGTCGAGAAAAACGTGTAAAGCGTAGTTACATGCCATGCCTAATTCACTAACTCCTCGCTGGCATCAATTATGGGAGAGGAGCAACCTGTAGGGGGGTGTTTCATTCTGCACAGACGGGAAAAGGGGAAAATGACCGCCAGAACGGCTGTATCAAAGGAATAGAGGTCTAACGCCCACCAAAAGCGGTTTTGCACAAAAGTGGTTTTTTATGAGGCTTTTTTGGGTTTCTTTTTGCACAGAATGGAATGAAAACGAGATCAAAATGCGACATAATAGATCAAGACTGTGGTGTGCGTTCTGCTTCGCGCAGTTGTTCATCTAAAATAAAGCGGGTAGCCGGCAAGCTGCAAATCTCTCTACCTTCGTCTTTTCTGGCATAGATTCCACTAAGCATTCCAACACCTGCATAGAAATAGAGTGTATGTCCGGCTGCATCTGAAAGCCCCACTTGTGGCTTGTCTTTAATCTTCGGTTTAAATTCTACATAGGATGACCAGCCGTAACGATTTTTAGCCCAATCAAGAACGTTTGCCCCCTGGGAATATGAGACCTTCATATTTTCAATAGAACTTGTGTACATCAATAACTTCTTACATCCATTAGATATTAAGTAGTTAAGAGTTTTGAGAATGATTTTACGTTCTTCCTCACTCAAGTGTTCTTCAAAAATAATTTTTTGATTGAGAGAAGCGATTGTCTTGCCTCGTTCCTCTTCAGGTGTATTTCGAAAGCCAAACCACCAAATAGCTAAGATCAATGGAACCCCAATCAAATACTTCATTTTTCTCTCATCACTATTATTAACGCTTCATAAACGAATACATATTAAAAAGAGTAATGCATTTAATCGAAGCACTCAAAAGAAAATTATTCACTTAGCCCCTTGTCCACTATGGACATTGGAGTCAGATTTTTTTTGAGTTGCGGTGACGAGGTTGATGGTGATTCCACCATGTATGACAATGCCACCTTCTCCGGTTTGCGTTGAACGGTTATCGTTTGCACCTAAAGCTTTTCTCAAACTAGATATGTAATCACTCACGTTTATTCCTCCTTTCACATAGCCGCTTTCATAGCGTGTTTCATGGCTATTTTGTCAACCTTTTCGTCTTTTTCTCGGCACTCTAAAACGTAGCCATAATAGGCCATTACCGCTTTAGCAAAGTTATGATTGGCAAGAATTAATCTCCGTTCCTGCTCTATTTCTCTGACAAACTCCACAGCTTCTTCAATAAGAGATGCATCTAATGAGCCTCCTGGCACAATAGTGTTTCGTTTAGTACTGCTATGCCCTCTCATTGGCCCCTCACCCAGTGCTAACCAGGCAAAGTTCACGTCCAACGCCTCAGAAATTGCGATTAAATGATCTCTAGCGGGCTCTGTTTCACCTTTTGCCCATTTCCACATTGTTGATGCGGCAATTCCTAGCTCTTTATGTAGACGAGGGACTGTTCCACGTTCTTCAAACAACGAGCTTAATCGTTCCGCGAACGCTTTACCCTTATAGCTGTCAACTGTAAAGTCGATACTCTTCTTAGCCATTCACTTTACACTTACAATAAAGTGTTGAAATCACTAGATAAAATGTAAATACGCGTAACTTTCGCTATTGTATGAGCGTAAAGTGACTTTTTTGTATTGCTTTTCGTACACATTTTGCTATTGTTCATTCAACAAGTTGAATTTGAACACCCCGAAAAAAGCCGATCTGACCATCGACTTAATTAGGAGAACACATGACCCGCCAAGCCTCAAAAGGTCTTCACAAAGCAGACATTAAGGCCGCAATCCATAAGCGCGGCTGGACCTTAATAGGGCTCTCTTTGCATTGGGGGCTGGACAGATCAGCAATCTCTACTGCCCTCAATCGCTCTTGGACGGATGTAGAAGCAAAGATTGCAGAGTTCCTCAAAATGAAACCACAAGCAATCTGGCCTGAACGTTACGACCAAGACGGCAACCCTTTGAAGAGTAAGCGTGTCATGGGAAAGAATAGCAGAAAAGAAACTGCGCACAACGACCAATTTGATAAGGCTGCATGAACAATGGAGATGTGTTCATTTCATCAACCAGCCGCGAACATCAACACCGCATTCGTTGTTCTGAGAAATGGTCTCACCCTTCTTAGTTACGGCGACCGACAAGCTGATGTGAATAGCCTTCCCTGTTCATCCCCGAGCGTCAGCTTGTCACCAATTTGCCTCTCTCCTCTCCCTGTATCCCAGTCGAGGAGACCAACTGGCCGGACGGCACAGTGCACAAAAGTGTCGTCCGGTCCTTTTTCCGAAAGGACTAGTAAAATGGCTACAAAAAAAACAAGCCGCACACAATTTGACCCTGCCCAAGCAGACCTCTTTGACACCATAGCTAAGGATGCCGGTGTTACTGAATTGATTGAAGTTCCTGAACTACCAGAAGCGAAAAGTATCGACCTAAAAGTCGCTACTGCTGAATGGCTAACAGCCTCCATCAAAAATAGCGGTAAAACCCGTGAATATATCTCTGAAGTCCTAACAGGCTGGACAGGCATTGAAGTGTCAAAAGACACGATAGATATGTGGACCAAGAAAAGCCACCCCACAAGCATGCCAGCACACTTCTTGCCGCCTATGACCATAATTCTAGGCGCAAACTTCCTTGATTGGTTTGCTCAGAAAGCCGGATGCCGGGTCGCTGGTACCGAGCAACTTGCCATGGCTCAAATCGGACAAATGATCGTTATTAAACAGCATGCGGATGCTCAAATCCAACGCGCCATAAAAGAGCTCCCCCTGATTGGTTACGGAGGTGAAGCATGATTACGCGCTTTCTCCCCTTAAGCTCAATTATCGTTGAGGATCGCCTCCGCGATAGTGATGAGGAAGAGGTCAAAAAACTGAGCCTCTCCATCAAGGAAATTGGACAACAGACCCCCATTATCATTCGCCCATATCGTAAAGTTAATCCCAAGGATAAAACAAAGTGGTTGCCCGTTACATTTGATGGGCTTCAGCGTTGGATTTTGATTGCTGGTTTACACAGATTTGAAGCGATCGACCTATTAGGTCTGGAAGGCATTCATTGCATCATCAAAGACCCGACATCGCCGCTTGAAGCACGACTTCTTGAGATTGATGAAAATGTCTATCGTCATGAACTTAATGCCTGGGACTTGGCTGTCTTTCTTCGGGAACGTAAAGCGATCTATGAAGAGCTATATCCACAGTCGAAACGGGGCGGTGATCAAAAATCAAAAGCAGCCAATGACCAAAACGCGGCACCCGCGTTTTCGAAATCTGCGGAAGAATTGACAGGTTTGAAGCAACGCACCATTCAAGAATCTTTGCGGATTAGCGAAGGGATCGCACCGGAACTGGAAGCCCGTATCAAAGGCACATGGCTGTCCAAAAAGAAAGGTGAATTGTTGCACCTTGCCGGATGCGATCATGAAACACAGGCTAGAATTCTGGACATGATGCTGCGGGAAGAAAAACCGATCACAAAGGTTAACCTTTGCAAGCGCGAACTCGACGGTAAAACCGTAAAGAAAGAGCCACAGGCAAACCGCAGCCGTAAAAAGTTGTTTGCCGCCTGGGACGCTGCTGACAAGGCTTTGAGATCTGAATTTCTCCAGCACTTAGCTGATACTGGCTACGTCTTACCAGCTTCCAATAAGGAGGCAGCGTGATGTCGCATCCTTTCTATTCAGCCCAAGAATTTGCAGAAATGGAATTACCTAAGTTTCCAACGACTAAGGCTGGTATTCTCAATCATGCAAAGGCAAACGGTTGGATCGTTCAGGATAGATATAACCGTTGGCAGGGAACAAACGATAAAATAGGAAACCCCCTTTCACGAAAACGCATGGCACAAGGCGGTGGCTGGGAGTTTCATTTCAGCCTGCTTCCTCAGGCACCTTTTGAGCATATCAACGACCTGCTGACCAAATCTAAAATCGAAAGTGGTGAAATTGCTCAAGCTGTTGATGTGGCCTTTAAAGAAATCCAAGGCGATGCTTCTCATCTAAATAAATGGCAACGTGACGCTGTTGAGGCACGAGCTGCAATCCTCGGCTGGATCGAAGAAGAGATGCAACTTACCAGTAAGGAAGCTGTCCTTGATGATTTTGTGCGCCGCTGTAAAGCTGGATCACACCCAGACTGGATGCAACGCCTTATCGTCAAAGCAAATGCAAAATCAGGTAATCAAACCGGAAAACCTAAGGTCACAGTATCAAAACGCACCCTTAAGAACTGGTTTGCAGACAAAACAAAGCTAGGCATTGAAGGCCTTGCCCCTTCTGTTTCACGCGAGACCTGTTTCGATATCCCCAGCTGGGCGCCGGTATTCCTCGACCAATACCGCCGCCCCAACAAGCCATCTCTGACGGCAGTCATGGAGAAGTTACCCGACTTCTTGCCAGATGGGATGGCTTGCCCTTCTTACGATCAAGCCAGACGTTTCCTTCAAAAACTATCGCCAATCACGTTGAATAATGGACGCATGGGACCTCAAGCGTTGAAATCAATGAAAGCCTTCACCCGCCGTGGCACTGAAGAACTCTGGCCCACAGCGATTTACAGTGCCGATGGTCACACGTTTAAAGCCACGGTGGCACATCCCCATCATGGGCGCCCTTTCCGCCCTGAGATCACAGCCGTCATTGATATCTACACACGCTATGTTGTTGGTTGGTCTATTGGATTGGCTGAGGATAGCATCGGTGTACTAGAAGCCTTGTCTCAATCCATCATAGATCGTCCAGACGGTCGCCATCGTGGAATCCCCGCAATCTGGTACACCGACAACGGCTCTGGCTTCAGAGCAAAACTATTCGAAAATGAAGCAACCGGCTTCTATGACCGTTGGGGCATTACACCGAAGAATTCACTACCTTATAACTCTCAAGCGCGGGGCGTGATTGAACGTTTGAACAGAACGCTCTGGCACCCCTTAGCAAAAACTTTCCCGACCTACGTAGGGAAAGACGCTGATAAAGAAGCTACACGCCACCTTAAACGCATCACCGATAAAGAACTTCGCGCGGGTAATAAAGCCCCCTTTGAGATAAGTTGGGAAGAATTCATGGCATGTGTCCAAGACACAGTTGATGCCTACAACAACAAACCACATTCATCCTTACCCCGGATGCGTGATCCAGAGACAAAGAAATATCGTCACCTTTCCCCCTTTGAACATTGGCAAAATTGGCTAAAAGAAGGCAATGCCGTCTTGACTATCCCGCAAGATGAAGCCGCCGATCTGGTTCGTCCATATGAGCGCCGTGCCATTCGTCGTGGTGAAGTTCGCATCCTTAACAACACCTATTTCAGCTTTGACCTGGAACATCTCCACGGCGAAGAGGCCTTGGTTGGTTTTGACATCCATGATGCCTCAAAAGTTTGGGTGCGTGACTTCGATATGCGCCTTCTGGCCGTTGCTGAACTGGATGGCAATAAGCAACAATACATGCCGAACAGCACACTTCGCGAAGCCCTTAGTTTTCAAGAAAAGAAACTGCAAGATCGTACCAAAGGCCGCTTGAACTTGGTTGAAAAGAAACGTGAAGAGATTTTAGAAGAAGCTGCTGGCACCCCGTTAGAGATCAAATATCAGGTGATGGAACAAGCGCCTGCTCTAACGCAATATGATCACCAGATCGCGGATGAGGCTTTTGCAAAACTTGAAAAACGCAACGAGCCGAAAGCCGAGCGCGAAATCATCCCAGGCAAACGACCAATTTTCAGCAACGAAGTGCAACTGGCCAGATGGCTGATCCAAAACCCGGATCAAGTCACTGAAAAAGATGCACGTTTGTTTAAGGAAAAGCTGCGCGGAAAACATTTCCGCCAGTTGTTGGAATTCGAGGACGTCCCGCCAGACCTCCTCGAAACCATCATCGCCAAAACGGCGGTGTCAAACACTTAATGAGAGGAAATAATATCAATGCGAGACCTGTTTGTCAAAACCGAGAATGCCTCAAATTTTATGGGAGCTGTCGCCCGGCTGCAAGATCGCGGTGCGGAAGAAGCTTGCCTGATGATTGTTGACGGCATTCCCGGTCTGGGTAAATCCGAGACATTACGATGGTACTCAGCCCAGCAAGGGTGCCTTTACCTTCGCGCCAAAAAGGAATGGACACCGGCATGGATGCTACGTGAACTCCTTCAAAGCTTGAATGTAAGTCCCGCCCACTCTTTCGAAAAAATGTATCGCCAAGCCTTGGAAAAGCTCGGCACAGAGGCGCAAATGGCAGAGCATAACGACGAAGTCTATGCCGTAGTGATCGACGAAGTAGACCATATCTGCCGCAGCTCCCGTCTTCTGGAAACCATCCGCGACCTGTCTGACATGCTAGAAATTCCTTTCATCATGGTCGGTATGGGCCGGGTGCGCGATAACCTGAGCCGCTTCCCTCAGATCGCCAGCCGTGTCGGTCAGTATGTGGCATTTAATCCAGCTACTCTGGAAGATGTCACCCGCATGGTTAATGAGCTTTGTGAGGTAGAGGTTAAGGATGATCTGATCGCCCAGCTTCATAAAGCTTCCAACGGTCTTGTGCGCGAGATCAAGGAAGGCATCAACGCCATTGAGCGTTTCGGTAAGGTCAATGACGGCCCGATCGGCGTCAAAGAAATGGTCGGCGAGGTTCTGTTGAATGACCGCCGCACAGGCCGTCAGATCACGGTGAAAGGTTAAGGCCATGTGTGCTGAAAACCAAAATACCATCCTTCGCGCCATCGGCCCTGATGCCTGTTTGACCATCGAAGTACTTGAAGCCGCAACTGGTCTGAGCCGTAAGGCGATCAGTCAGGCTTGCACAAAACTAGTCTATCGCGGTTTTGTTGATCGCGTCGAGGCAGGCTGTTTTCAGCTCACCAACGAAGGGCAGATTGTTGTGGAGAACAATGCCGTTTTAAACAGTGCCCCGATTAGGCCCTTTGGCAAAAAGCGCAAACACGGAAAATCCATGCGCATCCGTATTTGGAGAGCTGTGCGCCTAAAGCAAAAGTTCACGATCAGCGACATTGTGATCTTGGCCAGCAAAAATGAAAAAGCCCCCAGAGACGGCGTTCAACGCTATCTGCGCCTTTTGTTTCAGTCTGGCTACCTGCGTTATCTGAAATCAGACAATAGGACTCGGCGCTATGTTTTGATCCGCGACACAGGGCCAGAAGCGCCAATGATCCAACGTGACAAAAAAGCTGTCTATGACCCGAATACAAAGGAGACCTATCCATGTCTTCAGCGTTAAAAATCGCCCAAGATGAAGTTGACAAGTTCAACCAGTCTAACGGCGGCAAAGGCGGGATCGCCCATGTTGCCCGTAAGATCGGCGTGGCAAGACCCACACTGTCCCTGTTTTTGGCGGAGAAATACACGGCTCAAACAGACCAGCTTGAAAAAACAATTCTGTCTCAGCTCGTTGGTCGAGTGCCTTGCCCTCACCTTCAGAACGATATCGCACTGGTTCAATGTGAGAGCTTTTCGACCCGCTCCATGCCTATGAGCAGCCCTAAAGAATTCCGTCACTGGAAAGCCTGTCAGGTCTGCAAACTCAAGCCCACAGGAGACAACAATGCTTAGTGATGATTTGAGAAGTTTACATGCAATGCTTCGCTGGCATCGGGACGAACATGAAAAAGTTTATCTCACTGAAAAGCAGGTCGGCATTTTTCTGGACAACCTCAGTGCCGCAATCGCCGTTGCCATTGAGCTGGAAAACTCTACCACCGCGGATCCGGTTCGTGTCTTTCCCGATACCGTCATTATCCCGATCGAAGCCTTTCGCCGCAAAAAGCAGGGTGGGCCGGGACCAAGTGGAGGGGACGCGGCATGACCTGTTTCCTCAAATACCTTCGCCAGCAATGGCGCTACTTCACCCAAGTCGTTCTTAAACCAAAACCGAAAGGCTATCTCAAATGAGTACCGAAACCCAAATCCCCGAAGGCTATATGAAAGACGCAAAAGGGCGTTTGTGGCCGCAGGATACGGTCAAGGAGACCGACAAGCTGGAAGATCAGCTCGTCGCAAAAATCATGGAATATGCCGATGATCTCTCCGCACAAATTGCCCGTTTTAAAGCCCATACATTCGATGATGTATCAACCTTCATGGACTTGCTGGCTGAAAAATATGACACCAAAAAAGGCGGTGCCAAAGGTAATGTCAGCTTCACCAGCTTTGACGGTCTCACTCAGGTTCGCGTCCAGGTGCAAGATTATATCACCTTCGGCCCTGAACTGCAGGTCGCCAAAGACCTGATTGATGAATGCATAAATGAATGGTCTGTGGGAAGCCGAGACGAACTCCGCGCCCTGGTCAACAATGCCTTTAACGTGGATAAACAAGGCCAAGTGAACCGTGAAGCTCTCTTTCGCCTTCGCCGCCTGTCTATTGAGCATGACAAATGGAAAAAGGCAATGGATGCCATTAACGATAGCATCCGAGTGGCCGGTTCCAAGACCTATGTTCGCTTTTATCGCCGCAAAACAGCCGAAGACCGCTGGGCTGCGATTCCGATCGACCTCGCAGCAGTGTGAGGTCGGTGATGGCGAAGAAGAAACCCACAAAGATTTTCCGCATCTCCATTAGCGGTCAGAGCGAAGATTTCTTTGTTCAGGCGCGACATGAAAAAGGAGCCAAGACCGTCCTCAAAATGATGAAGGACATCAACACTCCGCGAAATGCGTACATCAAGGAAGTCCATCTTGATGATGTTAACGGCCCGATATTGGTAGGAACATGACAACTCAAATCGAGACCACTGAACGCCATATCTGCGACTATCCCGGCTGCACCCGGAAAGCCGATCCGGATGGATATTTCTGGGATGATAATCACCTTTGTATGATCCATCGCACTCAGGTGTCACAGAAAACACTGAATGAACTTAACGAAGCCACTGCGGACTGTCTGCGTGAAAGTCATGAAGGCGGCACCCAATACCTTCCTAAAGCCATGATCGCTTATGCCAATGCCTGGAACAAGGCGATCTCTGAAATCAAAACCGCGCACTTGCGCTGTGAATAAACCGTGAACGCCTAAAGCCATGAGCACCCCGACCCGCGTCACACCAAAGGATTTAAGGGTAAGGCTTGAAAGCCTCGCTCTTAAGGCTGCGGTGTTTATCAGAGGTCGGGGGTTTTCTCAGCAACGCCAAGCATTGCTGATGGAACTAAAAGAAACGAATGCGGCTCTGAGGGCCGGAGATGAGCCAAACGCTATCACCGACCCTGAGACACACATTCGCCAATATATCGAAGCAGGTGGAAACTGGCAGCAATTTATCGCTGCCGTCAATCGCCTCGCCCTGGAAGGATCATCAAGGAACCGAAAATGACAGGCATGTTGTTACCATATCTGCAAAAGGCTGTTCTCCATCATGATTTTAAATCTTTGGAAGAACAAGCCGAGATTGCTGAAGCGTGGGAAACGGCTCCTTGGGCAGTTCGATCAATCCTGCGTGTTGAACTTCTAACGCCCTCTGTGGTCGATCCATGCTGCGGCACAGGCATCATCACCGACATTCTTAGAAAAAGTGGATACAGCGTCCATTCGCAGGACTTGTATGATTGGGGATTTGAAGGGGCCGACAAGGTCGGTTCCAACTGGTTGATTGAGGATATGGACTTGACGGGGCGCACCGTCATGATGAACCCGCCATTTAGTCTGGCCTGTAAATTTGTTGATAAGGCTTTTGCGCTCGGGGCCAGAAAGGTTCTTTGTTTCCAACGTCAGGCATGGCGGGAAAGTCAAGAACGCCGCATGTGGTGGGAGAAACGCCCCCCGGCTCGTATCTGGCTTTGTGGTGATCGTGCCAATACCTGGTTATTTACTCTTCCCCCAGATCAACGCAAAAACCCGCGCATGATGCCCTGTGCCTGGTACGTCTGGGAGGAAGGTCATCGCGGGATTGAAGCCAGCAACACAATCTGGAAGAAAGGACTCGCAGCGTGACAAATCCTAGCTCTCAAACACGAACATATAAAGACCTACTGACCAGCCTAAAAAACAGAACCTCTCTCGATTGTGATGGGTGTCCAATCCAACACATCTCGCGTGGTCCTGCTGCTCAGAACTGCCCTGTCATGCATGATCTCGGCATGTATGGATGGCCCTGCCACCCGACATTGGCCAAAGTTGAAAAGTAGAGGGACAGATAATGAAGCAAGGTCTTTTTGAACTGACACCAAAACAGGAACTCCTTCACAAGATCGGTAAGAGCGAGGCCAAAGGCTATGCATGGCACCCTGGCACCGGCCCGGATGGTGAAACCTGCAAAACATGCCGTTATCCAGTTGACTGTGGTTGCAATAGAACCTTCTACAAATGCGAAATGAACAAGGCACGGTGGACCAATTCCCGCCGCACAGACATTCTGCTGAAGGCTCCGGCTTGCCGCCATTGGGAAGCGAAAATAGAACCGAACAGAGATTAAGTAAAGGAGACTAAACCAATGGATATGGAAAGAAACGAATTAATGCGCCTCGCCAATAGCGATGAACACAAAGAATATTTGGCGCGGCACAGCCGCCAACTTGAAGAAATGAAAACCTCAAATCGACAACAACGCCGTGCAGCAGAACGTCTCGAAAAAGACGGCCCTCCCATCTTTTTCAAAGATGAAGTGGTTCACATCAAAGGTCATCCGTTTCGAATTGCGCGTATCGACAGTAAGAAGCTGATCTTACGGCCCGTTCGCGTCACGGAATAAGATAAGGAAATTTTGTAATGATGCAAACCACGAAAAAGGGAAGAGCATCCGCCCTTCCCTTAATCTTAAGCCATCAAATATATGATCGCAGCCAAGGCATAAATACACCGAGCCACATCAATTTTGATCGCCACTTTGACGCAAAAAGTCATAGTTCTGACCTTAAGGTCGCAGCGCGCCGCGTACCAAAAAGGTTACACGAATTAGCTGCCCTGAACAGATCACCCGCTGTTAGGGTCGTACCGAGTCACAGGTTCTTCGTTAACTTAGCTAAAAAACCTGCAAAGAAATGGTTGATTCCTTTTCTGGGCCACGGACCCAGAGGTTTTAGCCACGGACTAAAACAGGCCATTCCTTATTGCCCTAACACCAATAGGCATCACCCCATAAGTAGTATGCGCAATGCCTAATTATAACACTTAGTGCACAAAAGAAAAGTAAGGAGAAAGCATATGCCCAAACAAACAGTAACCGTTGATGTAGTCCACACTGTTAAAGTCACCCTTGATACTGACAAGCTCACACAAGAATTTTGTGACCAGTTCAACGAAACAATCAACTACTTCGGTGATGCTGACGAAGACATGAATGAAGTTGTGGAAGAACACGCGAAACACCTTGCAACGCTTTACTCAAACGGTGCGATTTACGACATCCCCGGCAGCACACAAGCTAAACAATTTATCGAAGGTTACGGCCCTTTGGGAGAAATGAATATCTCCATCGAAGGCGAAGTGACTGAAATTAACACCACTGATTTCGGCCTTAATACAGAAACCACAGAGTAAAGGAGAAATAAAATGTCAGACCTATTCGGTTGCTCTGCTCAAATAATTGAAGAGAAGTTAGTTGAGATATTATTACCTAACATATCCTGCATTGATCTCTGTAATTTTTTGAGCTGTCGCATATATTTTGGTCAAACTAGCCAAAATATTGTCTCTCTTATAAAATATTTTTTCAGTTCCCTGCTCTTGCATTACAGCATTAAAGCGATTGATAAGTCGAATCAAATAGACAACATCCTCAATGATTTCAGCGTTATAATCATAGAGCAGCTGGTTATTGTGAGTAAATGCTACATCTGCAAATCTCAACTTTATATGCTGAATATCCTGCGGACTGCTTTCTTTGAGAATAATAGATTGAAAATTTACCGACTGAACTCTCACTTCGGCCAACCAACCATCAAATTCTACAGCAAACAATTCCAGTTCCTTTTGAAGTCTACGTTGTTCTTCAGCTCTTTTGAGCCTAGCCGAATAATCAGCAGCCCAATAAGCACCGCACACAGCGATAAATGCGCCTAACAGCGTAAAAAAGTCCCCAAGTCTGATTTCAAGGTTAAATTTTTTGTTAGCCCCATCCCAATTAGTGCCGAAAAAGAAACCGAAAACAATCGCTGCAGCTCCATAGATGACCCATGCAAATTTTTTCAATTTGGCCCCCTTATCTATCCAGAAACGAACAGACCATATCACCATTTAACAACGTTGAATACGTAACCCTTTTACACCAGTGCAAAACAAGCCCGTTACCCTTTCGAGGGTCGGGCTTAAGGCGGTGAAAGTATAACGCAGGAAAACCGATGGAGGGTGTCATGTAGTACGTCATCACAAGTTGTAATCAGCGTGTCTTCCAGAAGACGAAGTCGAAGATCCAATTACCCCCGTACAGCCCGGCTGTCGGGGGTAAACGGGTGAGAGCGGCGGCGTGGAAGCGACACGCAGTGCTGACGAGTACGGGGCCAATATCCAGCTGGCAGTTGGAAGGTTTCACGATAGGAACGAACATTAAGCCAATAGCCTATGTTGTTTGTTCTGTGATCTGGAGGATGCGGGTTCAAATCCCGCCAGCCCACAGCCAGAGTAGCGTCTGGTCCGCTCTCAACTGTTTTAAAGGAGACCTAAGATGGCACACACAGCAGCATGGCACAAAGCCAACCGCGCCATTCGTGCGGCCTGTAAAGAGCGTCACATTGATGAGGATCAACGCAAGCTCATCATGGAAGATGTAACCGGCAAGACTTCATCACGCGATTGCACCGCTCAGGAACTGGAGTCAGTTCTGGATAGCATCAACGGCCAGACCCAACAGCGCCACGACTTTAAACCGGCAACAAAAGCTTATGTCCGTTTAATTTGGGCACTTTGGAATGATCTAGACAGCCGTGGTGGCGTTAAATTCGATGACACGCGCCAGGGCCTTGTTTTCTTCGTCAACAAGTTCCGTTCTAAAGACAAGCAGCTTGCCGATCCGCGCCAACTGGACTGGCTGACCTACAAAGAAGCCACGCCGATTATTGAAGCGATCAAGAACATGATTGAGCGCCTTAAAAAAGGAAAACCCTAAACGATGGCTGAAATTCGTAAAAGCTTGGAAGAAGTTGTCGACCTCTGTGGAATTGATGCCGCAAAAGAGCTTGTCGCCGTATGGGGTGGCGTTAAAATATATATTCCACGATCTGGCTCTAACGCTTTTATGGATGAAGTCACCACAAAAACATGCAATCTTTTATGCGAACATTTTACTGGTGAATATCTTGATGTGCCAAAATCTGTTACAGGTGATCCGGGAGAAACCCGCCGCCTGGCAAAAGTGTTAGTTCAAGATGGCATGTCGATATCTGAAGTTGCGCGCAAATTAGACGTTACAGAACGCCACATTTATAGGCTTCTTCAGAACGCGAATATTAAAAAGAAAAAAAAGGTTGACGATATCCAGCTAGATTTGGAGGATTATCTTCTTCAGAAAAAAAACTAGATATGCACCTAAATCGCCTGACCATGTCAGGGTTATCAGTTAGGCCGTTTTCATTACCCTAACCACTTACAAGCGGTGAGGGTTTTTTTATGTCTATAGATCTTAATCTCAGTTTATCCGAAAATTTCCGATTGAAAGAGGCTATCGCCTCTCAAACGGCTTCGCGTCTGGGCATCAACAATTTGCCAAATGTTGAACAAACGGCCTGTATTGTCAAGGTTGCCCAACATATCCTGCAACCAGTACGTAACCGTTTCGGTATTCCTTTTAGTCCGTCATCTTGGTTTCGTTGTCTCGATCTAAACCATCAAATCGGAAGTAAATCAACGTCCCAACACACCAAAGGACAAGCTGTCGATTTTGAAGTGCCTGGCATTTCAAATCTCGAAGTCGCCAAATGGCTTGAAGCAAACCTGAGCTTCGACCAGCTCATTCTTGAGTACTGGAATCAGGACGAGCCAAATGCTGGCTGGATCCATTGCTCCTTTATTGATCAATCCTCGAACCGAGGTCATGCCAAACGATTTGACGGCAAACACTATCTCACTGGCTTGGAGGGTTGATTGATGTTTCTTGCAGCTTTAAGCGCCTTACCATCCCTTTTCAATGCTGGAAAATCCATTTACCAAGCAGTCACAGGGTCACCGTCTCAGGCAACCACACCCGAGGACTTTCAAGGGGAGTTGGAAAAGCTTCCTGCCGAACAACGCGCCCAAATTGAAGCCCAACTCACCACTAAGCTGCAAGAACTGGATACCCAACGTTTCCTTGCGATGAATGAAGGCGATGCGGAAAAAATTCGAGCCTCCGCGCGCCCCGAGATTGCCAAACGTGCAATGGCTGTGATTGAAACCTTCACCAAAGTCTTTAAGTGGTTGATGGTTTTTACAATGTTGGAGTTCCTACTACGCTTCATCTTTACCCTGAATGACAACTGGAACTACCCCGATATCAGTCTGTGGGGAATGATCGCTGAAGCACAACCAGTCACAGAAATGATCTGGGGGCCACTGATCGCTAGCTTCTATGCCTCTATGCAGATGGTTCTGAAATACATGGGATGCCGCGAACGTGACAAAGCCCGGCGTGACGAAATGATTGCTGGCCGACCGTTACAAAGCGCAACTGCCTCAATTGAGGCTGCAAGCGGGACTATTTCATCAATCATCAAAGCCTTTAGGAAATAAAATATGCCTGCGGAATGGATGGAAGTTATCAACCTTGTCTTCAAAGTTTTGGGTGTTATCGGCGGTATTTTAAGCCCGATCATTGCAGCGGTTATTTTGTTTTTCAGGAACTCGTTTGAAATCAAGTTCGTCACCAAACAGGAACTTGAAGCCGCCAAGGATGAACGGGACGAGAAGTTCAGGGCAGTCAACGACCGCCTTAATGATGGCGATCGTCGCTTTGAAAATCTAGCGACGAAAGAACAGCTCAACGGGCTGATGTTTGAACTCAAGGAAGCCAGTGGTGATTTAAAAGCCGCCACAGCTGAAATGCACGGAATGCAGCGAGAGTTCGCAGGTCTTAATGAAAACGTCCGGCTACTGCTGGAAAAAGGATTGAAGGAATAGGCCATGAGCAATTTGTTTGCAGAACGTCTACGTCAACATCTGCGATTAGCGGTGCTGCTCTACCTTCAAAATCGCCCTGAAACCGATGAACGCCGCCTCGCGATTTTGCGTATCTTGTCCCAGGCACCAGCCTATACAGCAAACGCATCCATCATTCAGGACTTCTTGGTCGATATGGGAATGAACCCATCACGTGACATGGTGCGTACCGATCTGGCTTGGCTGGATGAACAGAAACTCGTCAGCTTGAATATTGATCAAGGTGTATATGGCGCCGTTGCTTCTTCTCGAGGTATCGAAGCTGCCGAAGGGAAAATTTCTATTCCCGGCATTTCAAAACCTGCTGACTTAAATGCAATCAAGGAAAGCCTTCTCAAAATTAGTCTTTCTCCATCGGATCTAGACCTTTTGAATGAATTGATGTGGCTGACCGACAAAGCCCTTCTGACACAATGCGTCTTTGGCCATGCCCTCAGCATCACAAACACCGGTCGTGATGTAGCCCAGGGAAAAGTCCAGATCGAAGGGATTAAAAAACCAAGTGCCGACACCTTAATGCGCACAGCAGCTCAAAGCATCAAAGGTAGCTTTGGAGAACGCTGATGGCTCATACACCTGAAACTAAACTTGCCGTTCGAAACGCCTATGTTTTTGATAAGCTGGACATTGGTACTGCCGCGATGCGCAATGACGTATCCAGAGGCACTGCCCAGCGTTGGAAATCAGAAGATAAAGCAAAGGGAGACGATTGGGATCGCGCCCGATCTGCGTCTTCGCTTTCAACTAATGACACCCGCATGGTTGCAGAAATCGTCCTTGCTGATTTTATGGTGGCATATCAAGCAACGATGCAGATGCTCAACGAGGCCGAGAATATTCTTGCCCCAGATCGCGTCGACCTGATTTCAAAAATGTCCAATGCCTTCACGCAAACTATGAGTTCCGTTGCAAAGGCAGCACCAGACCTTGGACGTTATGCTGTTGCCTCTGAGATTTTGAGAGATCTTTCACGTTTTACCTCTGAAGAATATCCACAGCATTTAGATGCAATCTTGGAAATCCTTGAACCGTTCGCCATCAAGGTTGCGAACAAGTACAACACCTGAGGTATTCTATGGTTATCAAAGGCCAGAAGAAACGCGCTAATTTCGGTTCTCAAGATTTTCTGGACGACATTGCTGCCCTTGCCAGAACGTTGAGGGATGAAATTGAAGCTGCTGCCGATCTTGGTAACTTCGAACGTTCGGATGCGGCTGCTAAAGCTCGTCGTGATCGTTCATATACCGATTTCCGCTTTTTTCAGGACACATACTTCCCTCACTACGGGACGGCTGCCCCTTCCGAGTTCCATCTCTGGATTGATAAGACCCTGCCAGCTGCCATTGACAGCCCCCAGGGCGAACGCTGGGGGATCGGTGCCCCTCGGGGGAATGCCAAGTCCACAAAAATCACTCAAATGCTGGTTTTGTGGGCTTATGTAACAGGCCGCAAGAAATTCCCTATCATTCTCTCCGATGCGATTGAGGTTGCCTCCATGTTGCTTGAGGGTATCAAAGTCGAACTGGAAGACAATCCTCGCCTCAATCACGACTACCCGGATTACTGTGGTCGCGGCCCCGTATGGCAGGTCGGTACCATTGTCACCAGAAAGAATTGCAAGTTTATGGCGGGTGGCGCGGGTAAACGCATCCGTGGCGCAAGACACGGCTCACAACGCCCTGACATAACCATTCTTGATGACGTGGAAAACGATGAAAACGTGCGCCAAACAGCGCAGCGAGATAAAACTGAAGACTGGATAGACAAGGCTGTTGAACCACTAGGACCGCCGGATCTTTCCATGGATATTTTCTATGTCGGCACCATCCTTCACTTCGACAGTGTTTTGAACCGTAAGATCAAATCTCCTATGTGGAAAAGCATCGTCTTCCAGGCTATTCAAAAATGGCCTGACCGGATGGACCTGTGGGAGCAATGGGAAGAGATCATCCGCAACGAAGGAATGGCTGAAGCTGAATTGTTCTACAATATCAATGCAAGTGAAATGGAACGTGGCTCCAAAGTATTGTGGCCAGCAGTTCAACCGCTCAAGCGCTTGATGGAAATGAAGGTTCGGTTAGGCAATAAGAGCTTCAATTCAGAATATCAAAACACACCGATTGATACAGACAATCAGCTTTTTGGCGATATCGTCTTCTGGGTTGAACGCGCGAGTGGCGTTGTCATTTTCGGTGCAGCAGATCCATCATTAGGGAAAAAGAGCCAAGGGCGCGATCCAAGTGCAATTTTGGTAGGTGCCTATAACCGTGAGAATGGTCAGTTAGATGTATTAGAAGCTTCTATACGCAAACGCCTACCATCCATCATAATTTCAGATATTATCAGTTTTCAAAAAGAATACCGTTGTGTCACATGGTTCATTGAATCGGTACAATTCCAAGAGTTTCTTCGCACTGAACTAATGAAAGAAGCCGCACGTCAAGGCGTGGTTCTGCCGGCACGACCTGTCATTCCCAACACGGATAAAGAATTACGAATTGAGAGCCTTCAGCCTTTGATCCAAGGTGGTTTAATTCGTCTGCATGCTAGCCAAACAATTTTAATTAACCAACTGCAAACCTTCCCCCAAGGCCATGATGACGGGCCAGATTGCTTGCATATGCTTGTTACTGGTGCGGTAGAGATGGGATCAAAAGTGGGCAATTTCGTTTCAGCTGGTAACAGAACTTTTGCAAATGGCGTTGCGGGAACCTTTGGCGTAAGTGCCGGAGGCATTATTAATAGTTTGAGAGGCATGTAATGGCTGAAAAAAAAGAAGTAGTAGTGAAGCCAAACTTTCGTGTTGTCACCGGTCCTAGCACAACGATGAACCGGGCTTTCTCTGATGCAAGCATGAAAGCATCACCGCAAAACATCCGCACATGGCACAATCTTTTGCGTGACCATCAAGTGAGCAGTGCATGGCAACAACGTCAGGACGGTGTGATTTCTGTTGATTGGGAAGTTATTGCGGGAAGCGAGGACAGCCGTGATGTAGCTGCTGCGGAATTCTTAAAAGATCAGCTGACAAAGATTGCTTTCGATCAAGTTACGCGCAAAATGCACTATGCCCAAATGTTCGGGTTTGCCATTGCCGAATGTTTGTGGGCGATGGAAGATTCTAAAGTCGTTCTGGAAGCAATCAAAGTTCGCGCTCAAGATCGTTTTTCTTTTAAAAACGGTGAACTACTTTTCACAGGTGGTGCTAATCCAACGGGTGAACCGTTGGCCCAAAACAAAATGTGGTATTACAGTATCCCAGGTGCCAGCGATGATGTTCCCCATGGGGCCTCCTTAGGGTGGAAGCTTTATTGGCCTGTCTTCCTGAAAGAGAACGGCGCTAAATTTTGGGCCGTGGCTCTGGAAAAATTTGGTATGCCCACTGCCAAAGGCACCCATCCATCAACCGCCACCGCTGAAGAAATAAACAACCTCATTCAAGCGCTCATGTCCATCCACAGCCAGTCAGCAGTTGCATTCCCTGACGGTTTTGAGGCTGAGCTTATGCAAGCGGTTCGTTCAAGTGGCGGGGATTATGAAAAGTTCCAGGACTATTGGGATAAAGCCGTTTCGAAAATTATCCTCAGCCAAACAATGACCACTGATGATGGCAGTTCACAAAGTCAGGCCAACGTCCATGAGCGTGTGGGCGATTCTGTCATTCAAGCTGATGCCGATTTGATTTGCGACAGCTTTAACCGGGGACCGGTTGTTTGGTTAACCCAATGGAACTTCCCAGGTGCTAAACCTCCGCAGGTATGGCGGCGCATTTCTCAGGCTGAAGATTTGGGCAAACGGGCTGAGCGCGACAAAACCATTTCTGAGGCAACCGGCAAGAAACTTTCTCAACGATACGCTGAAGAAACCTATGATATTGAACTAGATGATACCAATACCCAAGAAGCACCACCAGCAACGGCATCTTCCTTTGCCGATCCTGGTACCATAGTTGATGACATTGATGCTCTTGCGGATCAAATGGATGACCTCACCTCAACCGAATTTGCCGACATCCTTGATGAAATCCGCCAAACATTGAAAGCCAGCAAAAGTTTAGAAGATGCGCAAGACCAGCTTTTATTGCTGTCATCAAAAATCAAAACAGATAACATGGCCAAGAAGGTTGCTGGCGGCTTGGCTGTCGCAGAACTGATGGGTCGTGCGAGTGTGAACACATGAAGATTGATGACACCGCGTTAGAGTTTCAGGAAGCGATCGACTATTTCAAAGGTAAGGTAAATCTGCCCACAAAAGCTTGGACGGATGTTTGGGAAGAACAACACACAAAAGCCTTTGTTATAGCGGGTGCCACCAAAACCGCCATGCTAGAAGATTTTCGAGGCGCCATTGCAAAAGCGATTGAAAACGGAACAACCCTTAAAGAGTTTCGCCAGGACTTCGACACCATCGTTGCCAAGCATGGTTGGACCTACAAGGGAAAACGAGGCTGGCGGACCAGAGTAATCTTCGAAACCAATCTGCGCACAGCTCATGCTGCAGGTCGTTGGGATCAGATTGAACGGGTTAAAAAAATCCGTCCGTACCTTCGCTATATCGCTATCGACGATCAACGTACCCGGCGACAACACAAAAGCTGGGACGGGTTGATCTATCCCGTCGATCATGACTTCTGGAACACGCACTACCCCCCAAATGGCTGGGGCTGCAGATGTACGGTCCAGTCCTTGTCTGAGCGCGATATCAAGAAAAAAGGGTATAGCGTTTCATCTGCCATGCCTGCTGACGGGATTGAGTACCATTCCATCAAAACTCCAGGCGGAACGATACAAGTTCAAACACCTGCCGGAATTGACGCTGGCTTTTCCTATAACGTAGGGCGCAACCGCCTTACTAGTGTGACGCCTCCACCGGCACCCGGTCAACCAGGGCCGGGGCAAGGATTAGCCACAAATACACCTATGCCCACCCCGCGAAGTGTTTCCGGCGGAAAAGCTTTACCACGCTCCGGCTTGATCGAAGAAGAATATGCTGATGCCTTCCTTGAGGAGTTTGGTGGATCCATTTCAAAACCTGTTCTTTTCACAGACAAAGTCGGAGAGGTTCTGTCCATCTCAGAGGATCTATTCAAGGACATCAACGGAAATTGGAAAATCACTAAATCTGGACGGCATCCATATTTAAAATATTTGGCTGAAAACATCAAAGACCCTGATGAAATTTGGTTTGACTGGCAACAACTTGAAAATGGCAAGTGGGTTTTGCGCAGGCGTTATATTTCACGCTTTGACATTGCGGGTGATCAATTAAGTGGGTTTTCTGTCTTTGAGATCACCCGAGACGGTTGGCGTGAGGTCACCAACTTCACTCCAAATCCCAACAAGAAAGCCAAGCTTCAAAACAACTACCTTGAAAAATGGCGACGAGGGGCAATGATCTATCAGAAAAAATAAAAGCCGGAAGGTTCTTTTCCGGCTTAGGAGAGCCATTCGATGCGATATTGAACCCGCGTAGGTCATCTCCTGTAACACAGTATAATATTTTTTTACAAAAAAACAACTATCCTATTTCAAGCCTTCAGAGCACTTATAAAGCTATTTGAGCTACACAGACAGGTCGGAACCAGCTATAGCGGCGTTAGAGGGGCGTTAGAAAAGCGAATTGACGTGTTTTAAGGATAGGGTCTGGACAGAAAGTCTAAGTTCACGCATGATGTCGTCAAATTCCACGAAAAATAGCCCCTGACTTAGTCAGTGTGAATTAAGCGCCAAGCTTAACCATTCTAGCCTTCGATGTTTCGGAGGTTTAGATGAACAAACGCATCCATATTTTCAAAAGTGGCACTTTCAGATCAATGGAAGGGCACGATCTCACTTTCAGTGACGAACTGCTAAGCCAGATTGCTGCTATCTACAATACTGACACGTTTGAAGCGCCCACAGTTATCGGTCATCCGAAAACAGATGATCCTGCCTTTGGGTGGATTAAAGCGGTTCATTTTGAAGATGGCGGTCTTTATGCTGAAGCTGATCAAATCGATCCCGCTTTTGCGGAAATGGTCCATCAGGGGAAATTCAAGAAAATTTCTCCGGCCTTTTTTACCCCAACCTCACCCAACAACCCGACACCTGGTAAGTGGTATTTGCGCCATGTTGGTTTCTTGGGGGCCGCTGCGCCAGCCGTCAAAGGGCTACAACCGGTTCACTTTTCAGATGCTGACGAAGGCGTAATTACTGTTGAGTTTGCTGAAATCTCCGGCTGGACGATAGCTGATATTGGTCGCGGCCTTTTAAGCATCAAGAAATTCCTTCTCGGCAAATACGATGCTGCAGAAGTGAATGACGCCATTCCCGACTGGACCGCCGAAGGTCTCATTGAGAAGGGGGCGTTTGAAGCTGGCAAAGAAGCCGGTGAAGAGGAGGCCGAACCTTCCTCTAATTTTTCTGAACCCTCCAACACTGATGAGGATCCTATGAAAACGAAAGCTCAAACCGGCACCTTGTCGGCTGAGGAAATCGCTGCTCGCCAACAAAAACTGGAAGCAGACGAAGCGGCCTTTGCTGAAAGGCAGATGGCTGCAGATGCCAAGGCGTTTATCGCGCCGTTGGTTACACAAGGCAAAATCCTTCCCGCTGAAGAAAATTTACTCGCCAGCTTTATGGCCAGCCTGTCTTCAGAAGACATTGTTTCGTTCGCAGACGGCGATGAAACAAAGAATAAGGGGCAATTGGAAATTTTCCAGAACTTCCTCACTGGCCTTCCGACCCGCGTAAACTTCTCCGAAGAAACCGGCGGGGCCGATACTTCCTCTCACACTGTCAGCTTTGCTGGTCCGGATGGTATGCAAGTCAATCAGGACAAACTTCAGCTTCACGCCAAGGCAGTCGCCCTTCAACAGAAAACGCCAGGTCTCGCGTACCTGGATGCCGTCACTCAAGTGCAAACTGGCGCATAAGTAAAGGTCACCTCAATGTCTCAGACCGAAAAAGTCCTTCACGCAGAAACAATCATCGCATCCGGTGCTGTTACTGCCCGCCGCCTCGTCGGTTTCGACGGCGCACAAGCCACTGTCACAGGTGCCAAAGTTATGGGCCCGGCAGTAAACGATGCCGCTGATGGTGAACCCGTAGCGGTCAATGCAATCGGCTCACTTCTTGTGGAATCCGGTGCCGCCGTTGCCGTTGGTGCGGATATCGTCACTGACACGCAAGGCCGCGCCATCACCAACCCGGCTGTCGGCGGTGAATATATCGTTGGTCAGGCCGTTACCGCCGTAAGCGGTGCTGGCATTCTTGTCCGCGTCCTCTTCAAATAAGGAACTATAGATCATGCTTAAAAATATGAGCACCTCTCAAGCTCGCGTTATTGACCCGATCCTGTCCAATCACGCGCAAGGCTACACCAACATGGGGCTGATCGGTTCCAAGTTGTTTCCCCTGGTTACAGTCCCGGCACGCGGTGCCCAGATTTTGAAATTTGGCAAGGAATCCTTCCGCCGCTTCAACGCCCGCCGCGCCCCCGGTGCGAATACCTTGCGCGTGCAATATGGCTATGCATCTGACCCCATTTCAGTTGTGCAAGATGCGCTTGAAGCAGTTGTCCCCTGGGAGATCATGCAAGAAGCTGAAAAAGTTCCGGGTGTTGACCTTGCCAAAGGAAGCATCGAAATGGTGCTGGACTCTATCGGTCTGAATCTGGAATACGAACAAGCGCAACTGGCTAAAGACGCCGCCAATTACGGCGGGAACAACAAAATCACACTCACCAGCACCGACAAATGGTCTGATGATGCATCCGACCCCAAAGCCGATGTTCAAACTGGTAAGGAAGCAATCCGTCTTATGACGGGTCGTTACCCGAATACTTTGTGCTTGGGCGCGGATGTGTTTAACCGTCTTTGCGTTCACCCGAAAGTAACAGATCACTTCAAATACACTTCTGCTGATAGCGTCACCAAAGAAATGCTGGCTCGTTATCTTGAAGTTGACGAAGTTATTGTCGGTCAGGCCGTATCGCTTGGCGAGGATGCTGCAGACGACGATGCTGCCGAAGACATCTGGGCGGGTACAGCACTTCTGGCATGGGTGTCACGTGGTCAAAACTACCGCACACCGAGCTACGGTTACACTTATGCTCTGCCTGGCATGCCGTTCGTTGAAGAACCTTACAACGAACGCAATGCTAAAAGCTGGATCTATCCGGTGACCCATGAGCGCAAGGCTTACATCACTGGTGCTGACGCAGGTTTCCTTTTCGTAACGCCGTTATAAGGAGGGTGTTATGAAATTCCGTGTTCTTGAACCGGCAAAGATCAGTGGCAAGTGTCGCAAGGTGGATAGCCTTATCTCAATCGATGACGAAGACTTGGCTTTGGAATTGATGGAAGACGGCATCGTTGAAATGGCAGAATCCTCCAGTGACGATCCGGCCCCTGATGAAAAGCAGGACGGTAGCAAGTCAAACGAAGAGCTTCTGTTAGAAGCCTGCCGTGCCGCCTACCAGCTTGACCCCAACGACTCACCCAACTGCCCTGCGCTGAAGCAACAACTTGGCTTCACTGTATCAGCTGCTGAACGTGATGCGGCCTGGGAAAAGGTAAAGGCGGAACAACCCGCCACAAGCTCGACTGAATAAACCAGCAGAGAGCAGCCTGTGACGGTTCATTCCTGGCAAGAATGTGCCTGAGGCGACTTTAAGAAATCCTTCCGATGGTCTGCCAGACAAGATCCTCGGAAGGTGAGATTTTAAAGGAACGAGAGATGGCCTACGCAGACCAGTCAGCAATGGAAAAACGGTTCAAGGATTTGGAACTGATTGAATTGACCAATCAGGACGATCCTCATGCTGCAACCGTTAATGCTGCGGAGTTGCAGGTTGCCCTGGACGATGCCAGTGCCGAAATCGATGCGATGCTCGGTTCTCGCTATCCCGTTCCCCTGAACCCGGCCCCAGCTGTCATTGAACGGCTGTGCTGTGATATTGCGCGCTACCTTCTGTTTTCAGGCAAAGCCCCTGAAGAAGTGCAGAAGCGATATGACGATGCGCACAAATTGCTGAAACGCATGGCAACCGGTGATGTGGCGCTTGGCTCCGAAGTTGTGGCCAACAACACAGGACCGACATTCCAAGCACATCCTCTGGCTTTCAATGAGAAGGAGCTTTTCTCATGAGCGTCACCATGCAAATTGATAGCCGTGATCTTGGTCGTCTCGGCAAGCGTGTTCAAAAATTCCTGTCCACTCTTGGTGATCAAGAACAGCTTTATGACGGTATCGGCATGGCTTTGGTTTCACAGGTTCAAGATCGGTTCCGCGAAGGTAAAGGTCCGGACGGCGTTCCCTGGGAAAAGGCGAAACGCGGTGGGCAGACTTTGGTTGATAGTGGTCGCCTGCGCGATAGCGTGACACACAGTGTTGATGGTTCAACCGTCAAGGTTGGCACCAATGTTATCTATGCCAAGTCTCACCAGTTCGGCGCGACCATTAAACCGAAATCCGCAAAAGTCTTGGCTTTCACCGTAGCTGGTAAACCTGTCTTTGCCAAAAGTATCACCATCCCTGCGCGTCCATTTCTCGGCTTTGACGATGATAGCTTCAAAGCCATTCGTGGCGAGATTGCTGATTTCGTGCGCATGGCCAAACGGGAGGCACGGGTATGATTGACCAAATTGAAGTTGGTATCCAAACCCGTCTGAATGATTTGGCAAAAGCAAACGCCTTCAAGATTAAATGCGAAACCTATGGCGGTGAACTGGACGACAATCTGCTTGAGGAATTAACTCAAAAGGCTCCAGGCTTCTGGGTTGTGTTTACAGGTGGAAAGCCCGTTCGCAAGATTTCAAGAGGAAAATACGAGTGGCAAGTGAACTTTGTGGTTATTGCAGCCGCTAAAAGTATGCACCAAGAACACTCCCGACAAGGTGGCCGTGAGGGGTTGATTTTAGGAGCCTACAACTTAATTCTGTTCGCTCATTCGGGATTAGAGGGCTTTCTGCCCGATGGATGTAGCCAGGCGTTAGAGCCTAAACAGATCACAAACCTTTTTAACGCCCGTATTGAAAGCGAATACCTTGCGATCTACAGCGTGACATTCTCGTGCCGGTTCATTTGGGAACGTGTTCCGGATGCAACCCTCGATGACCTGGAAAGCATTTTCCATTCTTCCAAACCGTATGTTGGTGAAGCGGCTTCAGACGAAACGCCAACAATTGATTCCGATATCACCCAAACGGAGACCCCTTAGTCATGTCCGATAAAATGTACATCAAACCTGCTGAAGGTATGACCATCCCGCATCCGGATACTGGAGCGGCGATCCTTGAGTCAGGCACATGGGTGCCTAACAACAAATTCTATCGTGGCTTCCTTACACGCAAAGAGGCCTTGAAATCATCCCCACCTAAAACAACAGGCAAAGCGCCCGCCAAGTCAGAGGAGAAATAATCCGTGGCCGACATCAGCTTTAACGAAGTGCCGATCGATATTTACCGTCCCGGCATCTATATGGAAATCGACCCAAGCCTGGCTTTCAATGGCTTGCCGGTCTTTAAGCAACGCACCGTCATGTTCGGTCAGATGGGTACATCGCCCGAAGCCACGGTCAATCAAATCTATCAAGTGATCACCGGGTCTGAAGCCAAGACATTGTTCGGTCAGGATTCCATGCTGGCCGGAATGGTTGCAGCATTTCGCAAAATCAACCCTTACCAGGAATTGCTGGTTATTCCGTTGGCTGAAAATGCTGGTGGTGTAGCAGCAACTTCGACCGTCACGATCTCAGGGGCCGCAACCCGTTCATATACTCAGGTCTTTTATGTCGGCGATGTTCGTTACACGCTCGGCGTCTCCAGTGCTGAAGATGCGACCTCGATTGCTGGGCGGCTCGTAACCGTAATCAACAACAACCCGACCTCCTATGTCACAGCCTCAAACGTTGGTGCGGTTCTTACCTTGACCTGTAAATGGAAAGGCGAAACGGGCAACGACATCAATATTTTCACCCGCTACAATCGCGATGATTACGATAGCCCCGGCGTTAGTTTTGCCATTGTTCAAAATAGCAATGGTTCGGGTAATCCTGACTTACAGGACGGAATTGATGCACTTGATTCCCTGACCCAGTATCAGGGCTTTGTTTGCCCCTATACTGATACGACGAACATGGACTTGTTACGTTCCGAACTGGATACCCGTTGGGGCCCCCTCAGTCAGCGGGACGGACGTGTCTTCTGCGCCAAAAAAGCAGGGGTTGCCTCTCTCAATTCCTTTGCCTTGGCGCGGAACTCTCAACACTTTGCAATCATGGACATCACAGAAAATTCGGCCTCGCCGTCTTGGGAATGGGCAGCTTCATTGGCTGCAGATGTCATGTACTACGGCACAACTGATCCGGCCCGTCCGTTCCAGACATTGGAATTGAAAGACATTAAGGGTGCGCCTGAAGGTCAACGCCGCCTGCCGGAAGATAATGAGACCTTGTTGCGTAACGGCATCTGCAGTCACACTATTGGGACCGACAATAAGGTCCGCATTGAGCACGCCGTAACGACTTACAATCTCAATCAGGTTGGTGCTGAAGATTACGCTTATAAGGAGCTGAATACGGTACTGCAGATGAGTTACTATCGGCGTTCAGTCATCAATCACTTCCAGGTGAAATATCCGCGGCACAAATTGTCATCGGGTTTGGATGAAGGGGTAGCCTCGCAAGCGAGTAATATTATCGATCCTAAAACCGGAATTTCCGAGTTCATGGCTCATTACTTCAAAATGGTTTACACCGCAGGGCTTTTTGAAGATTTCCAAGGTTACAAGCGGGATATTATTTCTAACAAAAACTCCCAAAAGCGTGGACGCTTAGACGTTTTTGATCAACCGCGCCCGATTGATCAATTCCGCCAACTGGCAGTGCGTTCTGCCTTCCGTTTGCTTTAGAAAAAGGAACTCTGAAATGGCTATCTTTGGCACTGCAATTATCGCCGCAAATGGCAGAGAGCTTCAATCTGTTGAAGGCTCTGCCTCTCTCAAACCCGGTCTTTCAACCAGTAAGCCCCGCAAAGGCCCTCGTGGCTATGTCGGTGGCAGCGTTGTACCTGGCATGAGCGAGGTTAAATGCGATGTAATTCCGACTGATGATTTTGATCCGGAAGATTTCGCAAACGGTCTGGAAGTGACCATTCGTTTCTTTTGTGAACAGTCCGGACAGGAATGGGTTATCGCAAAAGCATCTCTTGGTGATGATGTTGAACTGGGTGATGGCGAAGATGCCAAATGGTCCGGTCTAATCTTCACAGGTACCAAGGCGGAGAAAGTATAATGCTGGATGTTGTATTGATTGAAGGCATCAAGATCGGTCAGAAGTCATATACCACTGTTTTTCTGAATAAGCTGACAGCTGGTGAAGCGATGGATGCGGCTGATGCCGCTGAAAGCATCAAGATGGCAGATGATGGTAAAGGTGGTGTGACCCCCATCTTCCAAACCTCACCGGCACGCGCTGATGCAGAGCGGATCCGCCGCATGATCAAGAAACTTGAAACCATCGAAGGCGATACACTTGAAGGCCCGGTGCAACTCAAAGACCTGCGCTCTATGGATGAGTTTGATTATCGAAAGCTGACAAGCAAAGTCGATGAGATGGAACAACTTCTTTTGAAACGGGAGACAGATAACCAGGGGCGATCAGAAAGCGCCGAAGCCGAAGACGGTTCTGGCGCTTCTGAAGCTTGAGGCAATCTGTCCTGGTTGGGCTTCCGGTTGGTCGTTCCTCCAGGACATCCCACACATCGAAACGGCTGTCATTGCGTTGGCCAGCACAACCAACACTTCGATGGCCGAGATTAAAACCTACCCTGTTCACAAGATCCTTCGACAACTGAAGAAGGTTGCAAACCTGAGAAACCCATGAGCGATTTTGAATCACAAGTCCAGGTCGATATGACAGGTAACCTTGCGGCTGAAGCCAAGCGAGGTGAACGGGCTATTGAGGGGTTATCAACACGCTCAACCCGCGCTTTCAATAAGATGCGCTGGGCGTCCATGGGGCTTTCGAGCTCTATTGATAAATTAGGCAATCGCTATACCGGGCTGGTTACAGGAGGCGGGATCGCTATCGCTGCCAAAGGCGTTGTAGACTTTGATGCAAAATTGAAAGACATCGAAGTGCAAGCTGGTTTAACAGGTGAGCAGATCGCCGCGTTAAAACAAAAGCTCTTTGAAGTTGCTCAGAACAGTAATATTAGGATCAATCCTAGTCAATTGATGGGAGCTGTTGACGCAATTGTCGAGAAGACGGGTGACCTTGATCTTGCCCAAAACAATCTGGAAAGCATTGGTCTGGCCATTCGTGCTGTTGGGGCAGAAGGTCGAGATATTGGGGCAGTTGTCGCCGGTTTAAAAAAGTTGGGTGTAACTGAGCCGGATCAAGTGCGTCTTGCTCTGGAAAAACTCATTGAACAGGGTAAGGCTGGAGCGTTCACGTTTAAAGATCTAGCCGCTGAAGCCGGACCTTTGATGGCTTCGTTATCATCCATCGGGCAAACTGGCATGGCAGCAGTCAATACCTTGGGAGCACTTGCTCAAACCACGCAAATGGCAACGGACAGCGCATCAGAAAGTTCAACAGCGATTCAAGCTTTGATCAGGGAAATTGCAGTCAAAGGTAAAAATCTTGAGAAAAAAGGCATCACCGTTTTTGACCCGCAAGCCGCTGCAAAAGGAAAAGAAGAGTTCCTTGCTTTAGATAAAATTGTTCGTTCCATCATTGAAAAATCACAAGGCCGCGTTTCGCGCTACGGTCAGTTATTTGGTGAAGAAGCTCAGAAGGCTTTGAAAATTCTAGGGTCTGATTTTCAAAAAACGGGGGGGCTGGGCAGTCTTGATCAATTTATGTCTGTCAATGCTGATGGTACACAAATTATTGCAGATGCAGCCTCCAAAACACAGACAATGACTGCCGCGATCGACAGTCTTAATGGTGCGCTGACTCGTGCGGCCAATGACAATTTGGCTCAACCAATTCAACAGATTGCAGATGCCATAAACTCTTTGGAAACGGACGAATTGAACAACCTATTTGACCTTGCTGTGACAGGTGTGACAGCTGCAGGTGGGATTTGGGCAGTCAACAAGGCTATTCGTGGTACCGCAGCTGGAATCCGGATGGTGCGCTCCATTCGTGGTAGCTCAAAAGGTATCGGCGGTGCTGCTGCAAATGCAATGAGCGCAGCAACTGCCCAACCCGTCATCGTTACAAATTGGCCCAACGGTTTTGGGACTTCCGGTGGTACAGAAGCCGTAAATCGAAACAGAAAAGGCCGGACTGGCAAAGGGCGATTTGGTTCACGTTTAGGCCGACTTGGAAAATTTGCTGGCCGTGCGGGGCGTGCCATTCCCGGTGCTGCGGTTGCTTTGGGTGCGCTTTCAATGGGAAGTGCCGCCTTGGAAGGTGATACGCGTGGCGTGGTCAGCGGAGGTGGTGCCTTGGCTGGCGGTTTGTTGGGCGCTCAAGGTGGGGCTATGGCTGGTGCTTTGGCAGGACCGATCGGTGCCGCTGTGGGTGCCGCACTTGGAGGCGGGATTGGAGCATGGCTTGGTGAAGAGGCGACCAGTGCCCTTTTCTCATCTCTCTTTGGAAAGGATGGTGAACAATCATCGCCAGAAACTCGCGAACAAATCGAGGTGATGAAACAACAAACCAAGGCATTAGAAGAAAACACTCGTGCACAAGCCCAGTCCGGTTCCTCCGACCGCATTCGACGCCATCCGGATCTTGGCGGACTTGAGGCTGGTTGACCATGATTGATCTTGACCAATATCGCCAGGCATCCTTCAGAGGCGTTGAGTTTCATGTCAAGCGCTCACAACGCTCGGCGGCTCATCGTGTCGATGTGAAAGAATACCCCTTCAAAAATGATCCGCTGGTGACGGACATGGGTTTATCACCCAAGAAGTTTGACCTGTCTATTTATGTTCTTGGTGATGATGCACTTCAACGCCGCAAGGAACTAGAAGCCGCCTTTGATCAAACAGGTTCCGGCATTCTTGTCCATCCGACACGCGGAGAGCTCACTGCCCAAGTCGAAGATGTTCGAGACGATGAAGATTTTACCGAACTTGGCGTTGCTGACTTCAATGTCACCTTCATTCTAGCAGGTAACAGCAAAGGCCCAACGGCAACAGTCGATACCAAGGCGGCAGTTATCACGGCTTCTCAAGAAGCGGAAACGGTTATCCTGAATGGCTATGATCTGTCTTTGGGTATTGACGAACTGGAAGCCGAAGCCACTACTGACGATCTGATCGAAAGTTTCAACCGGATCAGCACCATGTTTCAGCAAGGTAGTGATGCGTTACGCGGTGGCTTTGCCTCTCCTCTTGAACAAGTCGATCTTTCGGCCATCAAGGCTGGCGACCAAATCGTTGGCAGCGGTTTACAGTTTGCACAAACTGCATTCACTGTTGTCCGTTCCGGTCTTGTTACTGCGCGTGATCCGCTTTCTTATGTTCAATCCCTTATTGCACAGTTGGCGCCAAATGCCGGGTCACTCTGGAATATGTTGAACGGCTCCAGTAATCCATTTGCTGACCTTCTGACTTCGCCAAGGAAATATTCAGGCAGCGGCCTATTCTATGCCCGCTCTAACACGACAGAAAACAAGGCTCAGGACGAGCTGTTCACACAGATGTTCTTTGATGCAACCATTATTGAAGCATCAAACGCCAGTGCTGATTCCAACTTTTCAGATTTAAATCAGGCTGTCGCTATTCGTGACGCGATCGGCAATGCTCTTAAAGAAGCAATTCACGCAACGCCAAGTCAGGATCCTATTAAACTATCAAGCCGCCGATCCGCCTTGCGCAGTCTACGCACAGCGGTTTTTCGCGACATTACGGAACGTTCCATCGCCCTACCCAAGTTGGTAACTCATCAAACACTCCAGCCAGAAACATCGCGTGTGCTGGCTTATCGTCTCACCGGATCATTGTCTGAAGGGCAGCAGATGGTCAGTCGAAACGGTATCACACACCCGTCTTTTGTTCCTTCTGCGATCAACCTCTTTATCAAAAAAGAGGTGAGCAATGGCTGACATCACTTTGCATGTGAATGGCCTTAAATGGGAAGGCTGGCAGAAGGCCGAAGTTACCCGCTCAATGGACGCGGTCTTTGCAGAAGCGACCCTCACCCTGACAAAAGGATGGCCCGGCAAATATGGTAGCGATATTCCGCCGATTAAGCGCGGTCAGCTCTGCTCACTTTCTTTGGAAGGTGAAACGGTTATCACTGGCTATGTCAATGAACATGACCTTGTAACAGACAAGGATGGCTTTGAGCTTAAGATTTCACCGCGTGATAAAACCGCACTGCTTTTTAAAAGCTCTGTTGTTCGCAATCCGGCAACCTGGACAAACCAGACAGCCTTCCAGATCATTTCAGATATCTGTAAACCTTTTGGCATCAAGGTTATTGAACAAGCTAAGAGCACAGAAACTCAAAAGCCCTTCAAAAACGTCAAAGTGAATTCTGGTGAAACGGCTCGTCGCGCCATTGAGCGCATGTGCCGCAACCGCGCCCTTTTGTTCTTTGCGGATCGTTTTGGAAACCTCGTCCTCACGACCTCTGAATATGCCGGGAAAGCTCAGGCTGAACTGAAACATGGCGCAGATGGGAATGTCCTATCGTGTCGCAATAAGGCATCTCTGAATGATCGCAACAGCCAATACATTGTTCGCAGCCAAAGCCCAGGTGAAGATTGGGGGAATGCTGATCATACCAAAAAAACAGGTCAGGCCACTGATCATGGGGTCTCACTCTATTGCCCGAAAATCATCATTGCCGAAGAACCGGAAGCAACAATCTCTCTTCAGGAACTGGCGGTCACGACTGCCTCGGTCAATGCTGCGCGGTCTATCGACCTTGAATATACGGTCGCAGGATGGACACAGGGTAAAGACCTTCCTTTGTGGGACATCAATACATTAGTCCATGTGCGTGACATTCTTGGTGACATTGATGAAACGAAACTCATCAAGCGGTGCTTTTATAGCGTTAGCGAGAAGTCTGCACCGGAAACCACTCTAACGCTGGTAAATCCGAAGGCTTACACCCTTCTTGCCGAGCCCGAGAAAGATGAAGGGGGCTGGTAATATCAATGGAATGGATTAAGGAACAATTTGCAGCCATTAAACTGCGCATCAGCCTTTTATTTTCACGAGGGATTGTGACAGTTGTCTATAAGGTTGATGCAAACAAAATGCAGAAACTACAGGCCTCCGGATTGGATGGTGATCTGGCAGAAAGCGTTGAGCATTTTGAGCCTTATGGTCTGGCCTGTAACCCGCTTCCCGGTTCTGAAGCGTTTCTGCTTTCGCTTTTAGGGCAGCGTAGCCACCTTCTTGCCTTCGTAACAGATCCTCGGGAATGTCCGACAGGGCGTAAACCGGGTGAGGTTATCCTTTGGTCTAAATATGGCCAGAAGATCTGGTTGCATGATGACGGCGGCATGACCATCACTTCACCGGCTTACATCAAAGGCTTTGCGCCAGACATCACCCTGAAAGCCGAGAACAAACTTCGGCTTGAAGGCGATGAGGTTGAGGTTTACGCCACAACCAGCTTTGCTTGGGATGTGAATGGCCATGGGCAAACATGGCACATTAATTATGTAGATAGTTGGACAATCGGTCAGGTACCCGGCACCACTTATAATATCCTGCCAACGACATATTTGGGGAAGGATGAAGAATGGACATCGCCATGACCAACCCCACAGGTACCGGCTTTGATTTTGCTCATGACGGCACTGATTTGATTATCAGCGATGGCCTCTTGGAATTGTTAATCAATGCTTTGTTTCGTGATGCCAAAGCACCAGCCGATATTTTGGAAGCAGGTGAGGATCCGCGTGGTCATTGGTCAACCGATCTGGATGGTGATACACCCGATGGCAGCTTTATTTGGACCCTGCGCCGCGAGAAAATCACGTCTGACATGCCCTACCGGGTCGCTGAACTGATGGAAAAAGCCTGTGCATTTATGGTCAGCGCGACAGATGGTCCAGCCGAACCCGTTACCAAAGTTCAGGCCACTTGTCAGAAAGCCAGTCAGCGGGGCCGTATTGAGGGGGAACTGATCCTCTTTCTCAATCAAAGCCTAGAACAACGCCGTTTCACGGTCGTTTATGACCCTATTAATCAAATCTATAATGTCGAGGAGATCACCTGATGCCCTGGGAAAAAACATCTCTCAAAGTTCGTGAAGAGCGTCTGCGCAACGGTATTGCCTCAAACCTTGGCCTAGCCTCCACGCCTGGGCGATTGAGCAATATCGGCGCGATGACCGCCGAGATCGCGGGTGAGGTCGATGACCTGCACCAACATATTGATTATGCCCGTCAGCAAATCCACACTAAGACCTGCGATGAAGAACATCTTAAGCTAAAAGGGGCGCGTTATAGCCTGCCCAAGCTTTCCGCGACTCAAGCTGTTGGTCAGGTCAGCTTTAGCGGACCCGATGGTAAAACGATTTCAAAGGATGAGGTCCGGCTGAAACACACCTCTGGCGTGATTATCACCCTTGATGCCAATGCGACAATTACTGACGGCACGGCAGTTGTAAATGCAACGGCGGAACTGGCAGGGAATTCCGGCAACTTAGCTGAGGGTGAACTTTTATCCCCCATATCCCCCATTGAGGGCGTATCCTCAGAAGTAACTGTCTCAACGGCCTTCACTGAGGGCCGCGAAGAAGAAACATTGGATGCCTATCGTTCCCGCATCATGTTTCGGGAGGCGTTTCCGCCTATGGGTGGCAATGATGCCGACTATGTGGTCTGGGCAAAAATGATCAATGGTGTTTCCGATGTCTGGGTTTATCCTAAAGAGATGGGGTTAAGTACCGTCACAGTCCGGATTGCAGCTTACGATGATCCGACAGGCCCAATACCGACAGAAGCCCTACGTCAAAAAGTCGCAGATCATATCGACGGACATATCAACCCTGTAACTGGACAATGGTCAGGGCGGAATAGCGGTGCTGAAGTATTTGTTGTAGCTCCCGTTCCCAAAGTCATTGATTTGGATTTCTCTGCCTTGGTACCTGATACAGAAGAAACCAGAGCCGCCGTTAAAAAGGCGGTTGCACTCATGCTGCGCAAACGTTCAAAGCCAGGCGTACTTATTAATCTTGACTGGATCGGTGAAGCTATTTCGAAGGCTGTTGGCGAAGACCAACACACGCTGGCCACACCTAACGCTGCCGTTCAGTGCGCGGTCAACGAACTGCCTGTCGTTGGCAATGTAACGGTCGGAGGGGTGTGATATGGCTCGTACTTCACAAGACTATAAAGCGGCCTTGATTAATTCACTTCCTCAAGGCGCGGCCTATCCGAAAGATATTGCTCCAAACAGAGATGGGATTTTCGAAGCAGTTGCAGATGAACTAGCTGGTGAAGAATTCCTTGTCGATAAAATGTTAACGGAAGCCGATCCTCTCAACACCAAAGACCTTCTTGAAGAGTGGGAACAACAACATGGCCTGCCGGAATGTCCGCATCAATCAGGGCTGACACGTCAAGAACGGCTCTCCCTCTTAAACGAGAAGATTGATCGTGTTGGCAGTTTATGCCCACCCGCCATCATCTGGCTGGCTGATCGTTTAGGTTACAAGGTTGAGGTCAAGGAACGCCGCCCATTTATTGGTGGGATTTCTAGAGGTGGCGAGCAGGTCGGTAGCGATGCCAAAATCCGTTTCTGGTGGACTGTTCGTGTCAAAGAACCTCGTGTGACCATGTTTCGGGGGGGCGTGTCTACGGGCGGGGAAAGGCAGGGATCAATCGAAAGAGCAGACGATCTGGAATGTTTGCTTCACAAAATCAACTATTCAGAAAAACAACTTACTGTCGGTTATGAAGGGGTCTGAAAATGAAATATATTAATCCGATCGGGAAAGAAGGCGATAAAGTTCCATATGTAGATGCGGACCCTGCGAATGGTATTGAAGGAGATCCTGTTTCAAGTGACGCTTGGGAGCATCCAATGTTGGAAATTGTCAATGTTCAAGCTGGGGCAGGTTTAACTGATGAACATGGGAACACCACACAATTACTTGCAGCTATCAATGCCCTGATTGCAGCCACCCAAGGAACTGTGGCATCACGTGATGTTGGTGTTTCGGCAGGTTCTGTGCCAGAAGTGTTATCAGCTACGGGCAAACTTGACCCGTCGATCATCCCCACACAATCGACAGGTGCTTTGCGTAAAATGATTTTATTGAACTCTTTACTGGATAGTATGCGTGATGCAACGCCGGATAAGATCATTGACGGCATTGCCGATCCGTTGGTTAACCTCAGCAATATTGACGGGGCTTTGTCATCCGGTATTAGCCATGATGGTGCCGGGGCGTATTTGGAGAACCTGCTTGAGGTCTACAGTTATCCGGTCACAGGCTCTACGACTATGGGAACAAACGTCGGCGGCAACTCATTTTCTCAGCTATTTGACAATAACTTCAACACAATGTGGGATGGTGAAAATACCCAATACTGGAATGCTCATACAGTCACGCTGGATTTCAATGAAACTGTTAGTGCCACTGCATTAGACTTCGCTTTTCATGATTACGGTTTCTGGCCCGCCTCTGTTGATGTGACGATTGAAGTGTCTGATGACAATGTAACCTTTACTGAACATGCAACGGTTACATTCACCGTGTTGCAGCTTCCCGTCTCTGACCCTGACTATACATATTCACGATCCACGTCATTTGCTCGAGTCAGTTTCCGGTATCTTCGCTTCAGAGTTTTGCTCAATGATACATCTTGGTCAAAAGACTTGAACGGTACTCGCGCCATTGATGAACAAACGGGTGCCGCTGATGTTGTCTCTAATATCCTGACAACCTCTGCCACTGCCGTTCGTGCAAGCTTCATGGCCTTTATTGAACCAACAGCCGCAATCACTTACAGCACGGATTTGACACTGGAATTCAGAACAGATGATGCCGGCGTTTATGAACTTGCTGCAATTGAGAAAATTGGTACGAGCGATGAAGGCTACGACATCGTTTATGTCGATCATGCAGTAGCTGCAAATTCCGGCACCGATAACCGCTTTAAGCTTCATACGACAGCCGGAAACTTCATCAAACTTCACGGTTACGTCACAGCATTTGAGAGTTAATCATGAAACAAAAACTTCTATCCCAACAACGTGACCCAATCAACGCGGCCACAAACTTAGCAGACGCACAAGATATTGCGATCCGCCTTGTCAAAGCTGCCGCTGAACGGGCGCGTGAAAAATTCATCACACCGGGTTCCGGCAAGACCAAGGAATATGAATTCAAACAGACCGAGGTTGTTAAATATCGTGCAACTGAAGCCGCTGGCGGTCCATTAATTGCCGCCGATTATCCTTGGGCGATTGATCGTGCAGAGCTTCTGACAACCCCTGAGAACACAGTCAGTGTTGCTGATGTTATTGAAGAATGGGAAGGGCTTGGCAATTATTGGGAAACGATAGCGCGTCAAATCGCAAAGCTTGAAGAGGCCGCAGTTGAAGGTATTAAATCAGCGACCCAAAAAGAAGAAATTTATAATTTCTTAAACAATAATTGGCCTGCACCGTGATTATAGCAGGGGACAGGGTGCTGTAACACCCTGAGCCGGGTGTCTAAACCACCCACGACAAAAGTCGCCCTACCAGCTCGATTGAGCGGGGCTAATATCGGACATAAAAGTTAACAAATGGAGAATTTTCGCTGTGGCAATTGCCAAAAATTATTAGGTAAGGTCGGGGCATCTGGTGAAGTTCAAATCAAATGCCCTCGCTGCAATACAATCAATCATAAGAAGGCCCCTGAGCCTCACACCCTGAATGCCACAGAGCATCATGATCAGAGTGTGAAACATGACAAAGAAGACTACAAATAAAGGTGCATTAGCCAACGATTTTTTTTACCCGCCTTTCAGCACACTGGATGCGAGATCTGGTTGGTGGCAGGATCGAAAGCGTAAATGGTTAAACCTTGGTATAGAAAGTGAATTAGGCCGAGTTAAAACATTTGAATCTCTTGGTTCTATCTATGACATCAAAAAGCAACACATCAAAAAGTCTAAACATGGAAAACAGGACCCAAGTTGGGCAACCACCAGTATTTTTGACCCTGTTCTGTGTGAAATTTTATATAAATGGTTCGCACCAGAAGGCGGTCATATCCTTGATCCATTTGCGGGGGGGAGTGTTCGAGGTCTTGTAGCCAGCTATTTAGGCTATCGCTATACTGGTTTCGATATCCGCCAGGAACAAATTGATGCGAATGTACGTCAGGCTCGAACATTACTTAAAAAAGATCATATATCACCAGTTTGGAAGAATGTAGATGCTTGCTCAAAGTCGCTTTATAAAAGCTTTAAAAGTGATGTTGATCTCATATTCACTTGTCCTCCGTATGGGGATTTAGAAGTCTACTCAGACCACCCCACTGACATATCTAATATGCCGTTCGACACATTTGCTGGCGCATTAAAGCATTCAATTAAACAAGCTTCCGCCAGATTAAAGGACAATCGCTTTGCTATTTATGTCGTATCAGATATTCGTGATCGAAATGGTGAATATCGAGGGCTTCCAGATATTGTACGCCATGCCGGAAAAGAAGCTGGCCTCAAAGTGTATAGTGAACTAGTGCTGCTCAATGCGTTAGGGACGCTCCCACTTCGTGCGAGGGGATATTTCGAACACTCTCGCAAGATTGGACGTGCACATCAAAACATTGTTTTATTTGTGAAGGGCGACCCAGTTAAAGCAAATGCTGACATTGGAGCTATACCATGCAAAGACCCATTTTAGAAAATTACGAAGGCGTCACAGTTGTTCGTGATGATTTACTTCCGGGTGGCACAAAATCACGGTTCATATTGCCCTTTCTAAAACAAAATGAAGGCACTGAATTTGTATACGCGACCCCTCCTGAAGGAGGGGCGCAAGTCGCTTTAGCAATCTGTGCCTACCAAACAGGTAAACAAGCGACTTTATTTGTTGCAAAACGTAGAAAAAGAACAGCCTACACCCAAAAGGCCGCAGACTATGGTGCACGTATAATTGAGATTTCACCGGGTTGGTTAAATGTTGTCCAAGCACGTGCTCAGACATATGCAAAAGAACGTAATGCCCGTCTTCTCCCTTTTGGCTTAAATTGGCCTGAAGCAATCAAGGCAATTTCAGACGCCGCTTATTCAATCAATTACACACCAGATGAAGTTTGGTGTGCGGCAGGTTCGGGCGTTCTCTCTCAGGCATTAAAAAAGGCCTGGCCATTATCAGATATTAAAACAGTGCAAGTAGGAAAGAACGTTGAGAACGCCACCCATATAGCTTCACTTCGTTTCGGACAAAAATCAAAACTAAAGCCGCCTTTCCCTTCTAATCCATTTTATGATGCAAAGGCTTGGGACCTTTGCCAACGTTATAAAGGTAAAGGAAACATACTTTTTTGGAATGTTGCTGGTTAGCTAGCGTTAGAACGAGGAATGTATCCCCTCTTTTTTTTATAAAGCTAACGAAAAACTGTGCAAAATATAGCGCTTAACTATGCAAAAAATCCCGCCGCGCTATAAACCATAGACTTTGCCGCCCATAATGGTGTGTTTTTCCGTCATAAGGTGCCCCATAAACGGAAAAACCCACCTAAGTCATAGACTTAAGTGGGTTGATTTGGTTGCGGGGGGCCAGATTTAGCCTGCGCTCCCTTCGGGTGCTCGGTAGCGTCCTTCGGCCGCGAACTGGCGCAATAACGCGCCTTGGCGCTATTGCTTACTGATCATATATGCCACCCACGACATCAAAAAACAAAAAGC
>JABXIC010000131.1 GCA_013373265.1 Methylocystaceae bacterium
ATCGGGTCGTTGGTGACACGTTTGTCATCTTTAATGAAGGCTTTCCATTTTTTGATGAATTCAGTGTTTTCCGGAGATTCAGCAGACATGAAGTAGTTCCATGCAGCCAAGTGACCAACAAGCGGTTTGGTATCCAGACCGGCCAATTCTTCTTCACCAACAGAGAAGGCAACGACCGGAATGTCTTCCGCTTTGATGCCTTGGTTACCCAATTCTTTGTAGAACGGAACGTTTGCATCACCGTTAATGGTAGAAACAACAGCGGTTTTCTTACCAGCAGAAGCGAATTTCTTCACGTCAGCCACAATGTTTTGCCAATCTGAATGGCCAAACGGTGTGTAGTTTTCCATGATGTCAGCATCCATGATGCCTTTTGAATGCAGGTAAGAACGCAAGATTTTGTTGGTTGTACGCGGATACACATAATCTGTACCCAAAAGAACGATGCGTTTTGCCCCGCCACCATCTTCTGACAATAGATAATCTACAGCCGGGATCGCTTGTTGGTTTGGTGCAGCACCTGTGTAAAATACGTTACGCGAGCTTTCTTCACCTTCGTATTGCACGGGATAGAACAACATGCCGTTCAGTTCTTCGACAACCGGCAGAACGGATTTACGAGACACAGACGTCCAGCAACCAAATGTCACAGCAACACCGTCTTTTTCGATCAGCTCACGTTCTTTTTCAGCAAACAACGGCCAATTAGACGCAGGATCAACAACAACGGCTTCAAGCTTCTTACCCAACAGACCGCCTTTTTTGTTTTGTTCGTCAATCAACATCAAGACAGTGTCTTTAAGTGTTGTTTCAGAAATTGCCATTGTGCCTGACAAAGAGTGCAGCACACCGACCTTAATGGTATCGGCAGCGTTGGCAGCGGTGCCAACCCAAGCTGTTGCAGCAATTGCACCAGCGCTCAAAATGGATTTAAGAGAGAATTTCATAAGTAACATGCCTCCTGGCTTTGAAGTGAACTGCACTGCAATACACAAGAACTATGCCAAAGTATAAAATTTAAAACTAACCATTTGATATATAACAACTTATTAAACATATACGTCATTTTACCCATTTCGCATATGCAGTAAAATTAAGTAAAGTTGTCTATTTTTTAAACAATATAAAAACTACAAATTAATCACATGTTTTTTATATTGACATAGATCGATAATACTTATAATAGAGAGACAATGTTTTCTGATTCTTTTCTGTATATTTTCTTATTTTTTACTTAAAACTCACAGTTTTTTTCTGATTTTTTTCTCTACCTATCCATGGCATCCAGTCACACATAAAAGTTATCCACAAAAAGCCTCTCTTTTGTTTCTGAAACAGATGCTGGCTTGCGCAAGGTTTGGAAAAAATGCACCATAAGGAATCGGACACACAAGGAGGAAAGAATGAGCCAGAAAAAAGTTCTCATCGTTGAGGATGACGGCGCTGTAAGCGATTTAATTGCCGCTTATTTAGGCAATGCCGGTTTTTTGACTCACACGGCCTCCGATGGTTTTTCCATGCAAATGGCCCTGGAAAAAGACACCTATGACCTTTTGTTGCTTGATCTTAACCTGCCGGACAGCGACGGTCTTGAACTGGCCCGCACCTTACGAGCACGGACCCAAATGGGGATTATCATCGTCTCTGAGCGATCAGAACCGGAAGAACGTGCCAAAGGATTGGAAATTGGTGCAGATGATTACATCACCAAACCATTTTTCCCGCGCGAATTGCTGGCACGTGTGCGCAATGTGCTGGATCGCACCAGTAGCAATGATGATTTACGCATTGATCGTGACAATGTGGTTATGTTTGCAGGCTGGACCTTAGATAAATCAAATCGATTGCTGGTCAGTGCCGATGGGACAAGCCCGTCTTTAACCCCGGCAGAATTTGACCTGCTGGCTTTTCTCGCCTCTCACCCCAACCAATTGCTTAGTCGCGATACCTTGGCAGAATCCGTCCCCGAAATTGGTGCCGAAAGTGGTGAACGCGCTGTTGATATTTTAATGAGCCGACTGCGCAAAAAAATAGGGGATGAAAAAGGCGAAAGCCAGATGATCGAAACCATTCGCGGTCATGGCTATCGCTTTAATTCACAGATTAAACATTCTGCCGGTTAAGGACGCGACCAACGCGATAATTTTTGTAAAGAACGGTCTGCCAACTCATTTAACTGATCCAAGTCAGACTGTGCCAATGTCGCTGCTTTCTTTTCAAATATTTTCGCCATTTGGCGCAATTTCACCATACCGTAGGTACCAGACACACCTGCAAGCTTGTGGGCATGATCAGCCATGTTCCGCGCTTCCCCTTGCTTAAAAGCGTTTGTGAAATTAACGAGATGTTCACGCACAGATGCTTCTGCCTTCTTCATTAACTTTGAAATTTCGCTATCAGGTAAAATTTCGCTGAGTTCATCCAAATAAGCAGCTGAAAATATTTCTTCTATTTCAGCTTGTGCGGTCCATTCTTTCGGTTGGTTCGGCACATGATCTTGTTGCAAACGCCATAAAGAACGGCGCAAGGCATCCGGCATAATCGGTTTGGCAATCACATCCAACGCCCCATATTCAAGGCAAGTTGCTACATCTTCAGGCATCAGGTTGGCCGTAACCGCAATCACCGGGATGCTCCATTCCTGATTCACTTTGGCAATCACATCAAACCCGCTGACACCGGGTAATCTTAAATCCGTCAACACCGCATCCACAGGGTCTGTTTTTAAAATTTCAAAAGCCTCTTCCCCACTGGCACTGGAAAAAACATTGTGACCATCCTGACGCAGTAAACCGGATAAAACACGTCGATTAATGGGTTCATCTTCCACAATCAAAATGCGCATGGGTTCGATCTGTTGATATTCGACCTCTAAACCATCGACTTTTTCAGCAATCTCCAGCGGCAGGGTCACACTAAAACACGCCCCCTTACCTTCTTCACTTTCTACCGTAATCACCCCACCCATTTGTTCAGCAAGACGTTGGGAAATAACCAGACCCAGGCCTGCGCCCCCATATTTTTTTGATCGCCCCTCCCCCAATTGAGAAAAAGGTTGAAACAGCTTATAAATTTCACCTGCAGGAATACCGATACCGCTATCTTTGACCCGAAAAATCAAAGTCGCTTTATCATCATCGCGTTGATCAACCTCCAGATTAACCTCGACAGCCCCTTTGGCTGTGAATTTAATCGCGTTACCTGTCAGGTTCAGCAAAATCTGGCGCAAGCGTGCGGGATCGCCCATCACGGCTTCCGGCACATCAGGGGCGATGTTCAAGTCATAGCGCAATCCTTTTATTTCAGCAGATCGCTTCATTAACGCGCTGAGGTTTTGCACCAACTGGATCGGGGCAAAACTACGGTGTTCCAGTTCCAGTTTGCCCGCTTCAATGCGTGAAATATCCAACAAATCATTCAACAAATCACTCAGGGCCGCACCGGATTGATGCAACGTATGTACATAATCACGCGCCAAGGGGCCCATCTGTTGGCTTTTCAACAGTTCAGCCATCCCCAGCAACCCATTCAACGGGGTGCGGATTTCATGGCTCATCATCGCGAGGAATTCTGTTTTGGCCCGCGTTGCCCGTTCGGCTTCATCTTTTGCTTTTTTTAATTCAGCCGTGCGTTCATCCACCATACGGCGCAACCCCGTTTGATAAGACTGGATGCGCGAACTCATATTGTTAAAGGCAATAGCCAGTGAATTAATCTCCCATGAGCCCCGTTCCGGCACCATATCGGCTTCCCCTTTCTCAGACAGGTTACGCGCGGCGATTTCAAGCTGACGAATGGGCGTGGTAATCGCGCGTGCAATCAGGGTCGACACAGCAATCACCAAAAAGGCCATCACAGACAAAAACACAATCCCCATATTGCGCAACCGTGTGATAGGGGCAAGGCGTTCTTCCACATCTACCTTGACCAATAAGGCCCAACGAAAGGACGGCACATAACGCCACGCTGCAATCACGTCTTTTTGTCGGTAATCTTCAATCAATTGAACATCGCGTTCACCTGACAGGGCTTTTAAAAATGGTTCGGTGAAGGGTTCTTTAATGACACGGTCAAAATTTTCAGGAAAACGCACCGGACCAAATAACTGCACACGTCCTTTATCCTGACCAGCCACCATGGTTTCCCCCGTGCGGCCCAAACCAGAATAATCCCCGATGATGCGAAAAAGCGCATCCCGGTTTAAACGCAAGGCTACCACCCCCAGTACATAGCCGTTTTTCAACACCGGGGCGGCAACAAAACCAGTCGGCAACGGGGAGGACCCATCAATGGCAAAATCTGAATTATGAGGTTCCAGCAACGTACGCGCACGGTCAAAAGCGCTTGCCAACAAACGGTATGTCTTTTCGTTTTCAGGTAAGTTCACGCCGACCATTTTTACATCAGCCGCTGCAAAAACGATTTTACCACCGGGGGAAATTAAAAACAGGTCAAGCGCATTGATATCATCTTTATAGCGGACAAGTTCGTTCCCCAATTCCCCAAGGCCTGAACTTTCTGCCAAATTCTGTCTAGCCAAAGCACGCGACACCAAAGAAGAGTTTGATAAAACCTGTACTTCTTTTAAAATATCGCTGGCAAACGTTTCTACGCGCACGACTTTATTATCAGCCAGGGCACTCAAACTGCGGGCAATTTCATTATGAAGCTGGGCTTCCACACCTTTATAATATTGCCACCCAATCAGAAACAGCGGCAATAAGCCCAACAGCACAAACATGCCGCCAATCTCAGTTGACAAGCTAAAGGGGCGTGACGTGTTTTTAGGCTCCATCATGTGCGTCCCTCTGCCTCCCATTTACCGCCCCACCCTTCAAACAGGTCTGCCAAAAATTCTTCCCATTTATCCTTTGGCAAAAAGGCCGGATAAGGCACCGGGCGCACCGGACGGCCACTATCCCAAATCAGGGTAAAGTTACCGTCATCGCGCACCTTCCCGATCAAGACAGTGCGCCATGTATGTTGGGTATTGGGGTCGATATAAACAATCCCGCTGGGTGCATTCAATGTCTGACCCAATAAGGCATCACGAAAACCGCGATAATGGGTTGATCCACTTTCTTCCACAGCTTGCGCCCACATGAAAACGCCAAAATAAGCCGCTTCCATCGGCGCAGTGGTCACTTTATCCTTACCAAAGCGGGCGCGATATTTGGCAACAAAATCCCGGTTTTGCTTGCTACGGATGCTTTGAAAATAATTACGCGCGGCATAATCACCTTCCACCACTTTCGGCCCGATTTCCTGAACTTCTGATTCCGCCAAACTAAAGGACATCACCGGAATATCTGTCGATTTGATCCCGCTGGCGCGCAGTTGTTTATAAAAAGCAAGGTTACTATCACCATTGATGGTATTGAAAATGATATCAGGCTTCTGCTTTTTTATATCTGCCAAAATATCGGCAAACTCCACACCGCCCAAGGGCACATAGGCCTCACCAACGATCTGACCGTTTAACGCAGCGACTTGCGTTCTGATAATCGCATGGGCTGTACGCGGAAACACATAGTCAGACCCGACCAAATAAATCCGCTTGCCAATATTATCAATCGTCCATTTTGTTGCAGGGATAATTTGTTGGTTCGGGGCCGCCCCCGTATAAATAATGTTGGGCGATTGTTCCAACCCTTCATATTGAACCGGATAAAACAGCACATTATCCAAACGTTCAAAAACGGGCTTTACCGTTTTGCGACACGCCGAAGTCCAACAACCGAAGACAGCCGAGACTTCGTGATTAACAATCAGATTTTCCGCTTCACGGGCAAAGACAGCCCAGTTGGACTGACCGTCAATCCGGATGGTTTGGACTTTGCGCCCCAATACCCCGCCTCGTCGGTTTAATTCTTCCACCGCCAACTGGGTGGCATCAGCGACAGATCGTTCACTGACCGCCATCGTACCACTTAAAGAATGCAAAATGCCGATCTTGATAGGTGTTTTCTTGGAAATGGTCCCCAAACCAAAGACATTGGGCAAAATCACCGCCAAAACCAGCCCGACAAGACCCGCCAGCATGGCAATCAAATAGTATCTGTGTCGTTCCCCAAAAACCTTGTAACGAACGGAATCAAGCATATGGATGCCTTTTTAAACATGCAGTAAAAGCATGCTAGCTCTCTTTTTAAACAAGGGCAATCCTAGAACAAATCTATGTTTAAATCTTCAGGACGGTTGGCATTAAAAAAGGGATCGCGTGGGGTATCGGGCCAACTAACCGCCTGATAGCGGTAGCGTGAAATCCACTTTTTCAGTTTACGGATATCTTCTTCCACCAAGGCTGCGCGCAAGTCGTCTTTTAATCTGGTTGGCCATATCCCAATGACAGGGTGATCAAACCCGCCGGAATGGGCGATAGCGATTTCTGCCTGATTGTTTTTAAGCGGAACAAACAATTTTTCAACCAGATCATCAGGTAAAAACGGCGTATCTGTGGGAACCGACAACATCCAGTCATACTCAACTGAAAACCGATCCATCCCTGCCAGAATACCCGCTAAGGGACCGACGAAGCCATCGACACTATCCGCCACAACATCCAAATTTAGATTGGCAAAACGCGCCGGATCACCATTGGCATTGATCACAATGTCATCAACTTGGTGGCGAACAGTTTCCAAGATACGTTCAATAATCGGACGCCCACCGATATTTTTAAAACCTTTATCGCCGCCCCCCATTCGGGTCGCCAAACCACCCGCCAGCATAACGCATCCAATTTTCGACATCACCAACCAAACCCTTTCAAACCAAAACGGCAAGAGTATAAAGCGGCAGATGCCATTATGAAATGCCTAAAACAGAAGTTTAAGACATATTGCGTTTAACTGACTTTTCAATTTTTATTTGTGGTATCTTTTCAACGAAGGCCAAATACAATGCCATTTCGTCTTTGCCGATTATCATGCCCGGATTTTGCTTTAAATCGGATGGAATCATTTTATCGTTAACCATCAGAATAACTCCTTTGACTTTCTGTCAATGTGTTGAGTTCATTCCCTCAAAAATATTCGGACGACCTTTCTGATCTTCCTTTTTATGGTTCAACTTTATATGTAGTTGCAGCCCCTGCCAATAGGAAAAATTTACCCACCTCAGTACTTTTGACATAAGAAATCTAATATAATTAGACAATCAATTCGTTAGACGATGTGACAGAGATATTATTTTTTCTGCCCCACATAAATAGCGCGAAAATCATTCACGTTTGTCAAGGTGGGGCCAGGTTTAAACAGATCATCCAAAGCTGCAAAGAAATCATAAGAAAGATTTTGATCCATATGATCATGCAGGTTTATCCCACTGGCCTCGATCCGTGCCAGGGAAGTACTATCACCCCACGCCCCGGCGTTGTCTTCTGACCCGTCAATTCCGTCGGTATCGGCAGCTAATGCCCAAACATTTTCGACCCCACGCAACTGATCAATCAGACTGAGCATAAGTTCACCATTCGGACCACCACGTCCCTTCGGGTTTTTGATGGTCACGGTCGCTTCACCACCACTCAAAAGCAAACATGGTGCGTTTACAGGTTGTCCATGGTCCTGAATCTGACGCACAATTGCCGCATGCACTTTTGCCACTTCACGGGCTTCGCCTTCAATACGATCACTCAGTATAAGGGATTCAATACCTTGGCTTTTTGCGTAATCAGCAGCAGCCTGCAATGACTTTTGTGGGGTGGCAATCAAGTGATAAATCGATTTATCCCAACAAGGATCATCCGGTTTGACGGTTTCTTCCAATTTATCGCTATAGCCATCTATACCATAACGTTTCAAAATCGCCTGTGCCTCGCTCAACGTTGTCCGATCGGCCACAGTGGGACCGGACGCAATAACACTGGGGTTATCGCCCGGCACGTCTGAAATGGACAACGTTATCACTTGCGCCGGATAACAGGCCTTTGCCAAGCGCCCCCCTTTGATGGCACTCAGGTGCTTGCGCACACAGTTGATTTCATCAATGGTTGCCCCGCAATTTAAAAGCGCTTTGTTGACCGCTTGCTTTTCAGCCAGTGTAATCGCAGGTGTCGGCAAAGACATTAAAGCGGAACCGCCGCCTGAAATTAACGCGATGACCAGATCATCTTCCCCCAAGGAAGAAACCATATCCATCATACGCTCTGCGGCCTTTTGTCCGGCTTCATCCGGCACCGGATGAGAGGCTTCAACCACTTCAATATGATTTGTTGGAACGCGGTGACCGTAACGGGTAATGACCAGTCCTTCAATCGGGCCCTCCCACAAGCGTTCAAAAGCCGCCGCCATCTTTGCCGCCCCTTTCCCTGCACCAATGACACAGACTTTTCGGCTCCGATCCGTCGGTAAATAATCTTGCAAAACCACATCGGCATCAGCGGCAGATATGGCCGCATCAAAAGCCGCTTTTAAAAAATCTCTCATGCTTAAAATCACTTATTTCTTGCTGGCTTTTTCAAGAATTTCACTTAAAACCGTTTTCACGATCGGCTGGGCTTCAGCTTGCGTCATGCCCGGTTTTAAACGGGGATCATACAAGGCTTTCAGCAAAATCATGTCTGAAACGGACATACTCGTTCTTTTAGAATATTCATAAAACATAGAATTTTGCATCACATAGCTGTCATTGGCCAAACCAAACAACTGAACAGTTTCTTCAATCAGACAATGGTCGGTCTTATCCGGGCGATCTGAGGGTACGAAGGCATTCCCATTGATGATGATATAATCTTTGTTTGCCCCGATTTTACCGTAGCAATTGATCCCCTTTTGGACTTTTTTGGCAAGTTCCGCTTTTGAAATAAAACTCACAATCAAATTGGCCTTTTCTCCTTTTTTGATCATACGCATGTCCAACTTGGTCAATTGCTGGATTTGGTTCATCAATTTGAAAAAATTATCAACTTGTTTGCGGGTCAAAGTGCCGGAAGGGGAATAACGGATTGGCCCTTTCCATTTGATCAAAGGCTTGGGTTCCCGTCCGTTTTTTCCATGTTCATTGACAAAAACGACAGAATTAAACTGCTTGATCAATGTATCAAGATTGATTTTTTCGGCTTCTGCCTGTGCGATTGTTGTCCAAAACAAAAGACATAAAACAAGGATCAAACGCATGACAGGCCCCTTTTAAAGAATAAACACGTACCCCTATTGTGTCACATCAGTTGAAAACTGCAACTTTGCAAGTCGAGCATAAAGCGGATTTTCTGTCATCAGCTTCCCATGTGTCCCAATCGCAACGATTTTTCCTTGATCAATCACACAGATGCGATCTGCATTCACAACAGTGGCCAGACGGTGGGCAATGATTAACGTCGTGCGCCCCACCATCAAACGATCAAGAGCGGCCTGCACGATGCGTTCATTTTCTGAATCAAGCGCGCTTGTGGCTTCATCCAACAATAATATGGATGGGTCACGCAACAGAGCGCGTGCAATAGATATCCGTTGGCGCTGTCCGCCTGATAAACGGGTCCCCTTTTCCCCCAAGAAACTGTCAAAGCCCTCTGGCAACCTGTCCAGAAATTCACTGGCCTGTGCAGCATCAGCGGCGGCACGCACGTCTTCATCACTGGCATCCGGGCGGCCATAGCGTATATTTTCCCACGCATTGGCAGAAAAAATCATCGGATCTTGCGGGACAAGGGCCATGCGTTCGCGCACCTGTAACGGGTCTGCTTTGGCGATATCAATACCATCAACTTCAACCGTCCCGCTTTCCACATCGTAAAAGCGCAACAACAATTGCATCAAAGTCGTTTTCCCCGCCCCGCTGGGCCCGACCAAAGCCACCGTTTCACCGGGTTTTATGGTCAGAGAGATATCTGATAAGGCTAAATGATCAGGGCGCGATGGATAGCGAAAATTGACTTCCTTAAAACACACATGACCGGAATGTTTTTGCGGAAACACCAATGGATTTTCAGGGGCTTTGATCTCACTCTCCGTATCCAAAAGCTCAATCAATCTTTCCGTTGCCCCGGCTGCGCGTTGCAATTCCCCCATGACTTCACTGATCACGCCAACATTAAAGGCAACCATCGTGGCATAAAACAGAAAAGCCGCCAGTTCACCGCCAGTGATGACACCATCCATCACATCGCGCCCACCAACCCATAGCACACCGCCAATGGCGCCAAAGACCAACAAAATCACGGTAGCGGTCAAGATACTACGCGCTTTAATTCGACGCACAGCGGCGTCAAATGCGCCGCTGACTTCTCCCATAAAACGTTTATTATCGGCCTTTTCATGGGTAAACGCTTGCACCGTATTAATGGCATTAATGGTTTCTTCTGCAAAAGCGCCGACATCAGCAACACGGTCCTGGCTTTCTTTAGACAATGCGCGCACCTTGCGCCCATATATAATGATCGGCACCACAACCAAAGGCACCACCAACAAAACCAATCCGGTCAGCTTCACGTTGGTGAAGAACAGCATAACAATGCCACCAATCAGGTTCATGGCATTGCGCAACGCCATAGAGGCACTGGAGCCAATGACCGATTGCAACAAGGTCGTGTCCGTCGTCAGGCGCGACAGGATCTCCCCTGTTTTGGTGATTTCAAAGAAACTGGCATGCAAAGACAGGATGCGTTCAAAAACCGCACGGCGAATATCTGCGACCGCACGTTCGCCAATCCAGGACACCATATAAAAGCGCACAAATGTACCCGCTGCCATAACAACCGCCACACTCAACAAAATGATCAAAGCACGATCCAAGGCTTGTGGGTTTTGATCAGAAAATCCGGCATCGATCAATTGCTTGAGCCCTTGCCCCAAGGCAAGTGTTGCCAAAACAGTCACCGTCAAAGCGGTAAAGGCCAAAACCACACGGGTGCGATAAGGCTTTAAAAACGAAAACAGCCGCACCAGCACATGTAAATTTTTACTTTTGGGACGGTCGATCAAACGAGGATTGGAAGCCACTGTGCTTTTCCTAGCAGTTAGTAGGTTTAAACATATGTATATCAGTTAGATTTTTATTTATCTGTGAACTCGTTAACCAAAAAAAGGCGACCGAATGATCGCCTTTTTTAACATATGCAGGTGGCAAAACCTATTGTGCAAAAATATCCTGAAAGAAGGCTCGCATTTGCGCCCAACTATCAGCATCTGCCATGGCATTATACCCCACTGGCATTTTAAATTTTTCTGCAAACATATCAGCTTCAGGATTGGTGAAACTGTGAACAGCCCCTGCGTAATTCACAAAACGAAAATCCACATCCGCATTTGCCATTTCCGTTTTGAACGCCTCAATCTGTTCTGGTTTTACAAACGGGTCATCAGCCCCGTTAAAGACACGGACTTTTGTTTTAACCATCCCTTTTTCAGCCGTTGTTTTATCTGCAAGGGAGCCATGAAAACTGACAACACCTTTCAGGTCACGTCCGGTACGTGCAGCGTGCAAGACCACACCCCCACCAAAACAATAGCCAATCGCCGCTGTTTTTGAAGCATCGACCGTGCTTTGACGTTTCAAAAGATCAAGGGCAGCATCAAAGCGTTTTTCACCAACCTCAACATTCGATACGGTTTCCATCATAAATTTTTGAGCATCTTTAGGATGGCTGGCCAGTTTGCCCGTACCATACATATCCAGTGCAAAAGCCGTATAACCAAGCTCGGCCAACATATCGGCACGTTTGCGTGCATAAGGATTATGGCCCCACCATTCATGAACAACCAACACACCAGGGCGCACGGCTTCTGTGCGGTCATCATAGGCCAGATATCCTGTAAACTCCTGACCATCGACCTTATATTTAATTTCTTGACCCACCACTTTAGCCATCGCCATATGGGTTATAAAAAGGCACACGGTCAGAACAAAAAATCCAAGTTTCATATAGCGAAACATTCACGTCTCCCATTTCATTTATGATTGTGCTTATAAGAGCTTGGGTATCGTTCATAAAAATTACAAGTCCTGATGCTTGCTCCTTATGTCTCTTTCGGCTACTTTCATCATCCCTTATTGAAGCAGCAGGTTGGATGATCAAAAGATGCGCAATGTTGTTATCGGTCTCATCATTGGATTGGTCGTAGGTGTTGTCCTCGGCGTAACGATCCTGACCCCAAAACTAAAAACCCATGCTGCTTCAAAATCCGTTTTAAATGAACGTGATCTTGAAAAAACCATTACCGCTGAACCGACACCGGTCTTATCCAGTCTACATCTTGGAGACACCATCCATTGGCGTTCTGCCCCTCCTTTCCCATCGGATCGTCCGAACGTCACGTCTCTTGCAAAAGAATATGCAGAGCAATTAGCGCTCTTGAGCAGCGATAAAATTATACTGCCCGTTCTGCCCGCAAAAGAAGTCATTCCCGCCGACAGTCTCTTTGGCGCTATTGCCTCAGGGCGAATTGATGCCCTTTTTGCCACCGCAGATATCGGTGTCCATAAAGAACCGGCCTTGGCACTTTTTTCAGCCATTCCTTTCGGCCCACCACCCTCTGACGTTTTGTCTTGGATTGAAGGCGGCAACGGTGAAGAAAAGTTAAAAGAATTATTTAACAACCACAATATCGAACCCTTGGTCTGCGGCTACCTGCCTCCAGAATCCAGCGGCTGGTATCGCAATGAATTTACCAACATTGAAGCCTTGAAAGACATGCGCATTCGCATCAGTGGCCTAGGGGCAAAGGTTTTAGAAAAATCAGGGGTGACTGTAGTCAACATCCCGCCTGAAAAAATCCTTGGAGCTTTCGATCAGGACCAGTTGGATGGGGCTGTCTTTTCTTCCCCGGCGGTTGATGCAAAAGCTGGTTTTGCACGTTTTGCCAAAAACTATTATTTCCCCGGCTGGCAAAACCAAGGCCACCCCTTGCTTTTACTTATTAACAACCGCGCTTGGAAACGGCTTGATCAAGAACGTCAATCCCTGTTGAAAGCTGCGTGTGACCAACATACCACCCGTAGCTTCGCAAAAGCGGCTGAAACACAATATAATGGCTTACGCGACATCACCAAGCAGGAAGTCAACCTCAAGCGGATGCCAAGTTACATTCTGGCAGAACTGCGTAAATCGTGGAAAACCGTTTTGTCAGAAGAAGCAAGACGAAATCAAGACTTCCGCGAAACATGGGAAGACCTCAACAGCTTCTTGCAAACACAACGTTTATGGCAAGAAATGGGGCATGTAAAAACAGAAAAAGACAACGACTTTGTGTCTGAACCAATGATGGCCCAATAGCATTTCCTAAGCCGTCGCCCCTATAGCCAACGCACCGGGTAATTCGTTAACCTTACCCAGTAGATAATCCAAATCATCGGAATCAATATCCACGCCCAATTCTTCATATTGGGTCATAATACGTTCAATCATGCGGCGCATATAGCGTTCACGATCATTTGCTTCACCGTCATATTGATTTTCGTGGGCCACATCAATGGCCACTTTAATGAGGGGTAAAACCGATTGGGACAATTTGGTCTTTTTATAAACACCTTCTACACCGCGCATCCCACCATCACGCAATAAAATACGTGCATTTTCGGCAGGCAAATCAGCCAATTCCATCAAGGCGGCCTCAAAGAACGGCACATCCCCGACACATAGAGAGCGTAAAATAATGGAGATCGTCAAACGTCCATTTTTATTCATGGAATGAACGAGTTTTTCTAAAGCCTCTTCTGAAGACCCTTCCGATAACCCCAGTGTGGCTTTTTCACGACTTTGTAAAATCAGGTCCGTGGCCATATGCGGTGACAGTTCGTGTTTACTAACCAGTCGTTCTCTGTATTTTTCAGAAACCACGCTGACCAATCGTTCAGATATGCTCAAAGGCAAACGGCTGCGATTAACCATACCGTCCTGAACCACCTCTGACGAACCGAAATCATCAACCACCTTATTAAAGGTTTTTTCTGAGATATTGGCTGTTTCGTTGGAAACGAGTGTCGCAACAACCTTTTCGCTGCCACTTTCAACTAAAATTTCCGCAACATCTTCAGACACACCCTCGCGCCCAGCGATGGCCTCCTGTTTACCTTCACTTTGTGTGTGGATCAACGCAATCAGGTCATCATCCGTTAAAACTTCAGAATATTTTAAAACCGGCAAGGCCACACTTTCCACATCGGCAGCCAAACTGGTCGCGACTTCATGGGGGATAGAGGCATTATCTTTAAGGTTTTCTGATAAAGCTTCACGTACGCGCACTTCTGCATCGCGCACCATCAAGCGGAAAATTTCTTCTGCGATCTGACGTTCAGAATCGCTCAACCCGCCCTTGCCAAACTCGGTTGCTATTTTTGCAGCCGTTTCAGCCCGCACTTCGCCCGAAGGATTTGAAAGCAGTTTAGAAACATCTTGCTCTGTCAGCATATTTTGTGCGCCATGAATTTCCCACGCCCCCAGATTGTGTACGATTATTATAATTACATATTAACACTATATATTATTTCTTTTGGTTAATCAGTCGAAAAATGGCCTCTGCACCCTGCATAGCCATAAAAAAGCAAAAAGACACCCCCTTCAACCACAGATTTGACGAAAGGAAAGACTAATTATCACTCCAAAATACCTGACAATCTTAAACAAATAAAGGGATTAAGGTATTGCAAAACCCGATTGGGATGTTAATAATGCAACTGATCGATTCACAGACTCTAAGCTTAGGAGAAATAAGTATGCGTAAGGTTCTGGCTTTGGCCGTAGCTGGCATGGTAGCTTTCACAGGGACTTCTGCTCTGGCGGAAGGCGATGCTGCTAAAGGCGAAAAAATATTCAAAAAATGCAAGTCTTGCCACACGATTGAACAAGGTGGCAAACACAAAGTAGGGCCGAACCTCTTTGGTGTTTTTGAACGTGCAGGCGGTTCTGCAGAAGGTTATAAATATTCCAAAGGTTACTTAGAAGCTGCAGACTCTCTGAAATGGGACGAAGCTGCGCTCATGGAATATTTGGTTGACCCATCTGATTACCTGTCAAAAGCTGCAGGCAAAAAGGTTAAATCAAAAATGACCTTCAAACTGAAAAAAGAAGACCAACGCGCTGACGTTATCGCTTATTTGAAAACACAAAAATAAGTAAACGCGCGTTTACCACGTAATGAGCCGCAGTGCCATATTTGGCCTGCGGCTTTTTTGTGCCTGAAAAGATCAATACAAAGCATATTTACTCTCTTTGAGATACATTACTGCCTTTTAACGTGTAAAAAATGATGCTACCTTAATTAAAAATACCCCTAAACCATACATAAGCAGATCAACACATCCTTTTGTTTATTTGCTTACAGGTAGCTTATGTTTGTTCGTCTTTTCTTCACATTGATCACCTTAGTGTCAATATTGTCCTCAACTCCTGCTTACGCCATTGAAGCAACGGGCGAAGGTATCAATCAGAGAACGGCGTTAAACGCCGCCTTGCGTCAAGCCGTTGAAATGAGCATAGGCACCGAAGTTGAAGCCAACAGCTTGGTGGAAAACTTTCAAGTTGTGCGCCAGCAAATCCTGAATCACACCAAAGGCTTTGTGAGCTCTTATCGCATCTTGAATGAAGAAACGTCTGAACGTGGCCTTGTGCGTGTCCATATTGAAGCCGAAGTCGATAACAACAGCTTAAGAGACAGCAAACAGGCTTTAAGTACTCTCATGCAGATGGCCGCACACCCCCGTGTGATGGTTGTCGGCCTTGATGAAGACTTTGACGCTCTCTCCAGCTTAAGCGATGAATACCGCCTGCTAACAGAAGCCGTTGAAACCACCTTGCGTGACGATTTCAAATTTGACGTACTCGACACCGAAGCCATACGGCTAAGAGATAAAAATGCCTATCGCTTTAGTGATCGTAAAAATAATCTGGCACGGGCCAAACGTGCCAAAGCCGATTTTATTATCTTTGTTGAAATTTTAAAGTCAGGCGAAAAATCACCTTTGACCCTGCGTTTGGAAACAGTGCAGACACAAAGCGCACGTAGCCTTGCCAAAGAAGAAATCGGTTTTTCCATGGCAGATTGGACACGCAACGATAACCACAATCGCACGGCGATCATCACCGAAGCTAAAGACCATATCTATGCCCCCAGCGCACAAGTCGCTGCTGCATTGATCGATGTTTTGCGCAAAGAAGCTTATGAGGACGGACAACGCTTTGAGATTTCTTTTCAAGGATTTGATGAAAAAATCACCCAATATATTGAAACCGACCTGACCAATATAAGCGGTTATAGCCACCATAAAATTCAGGCACAGAAAAAAAACGCTCTCAGCCTTTCATATTGGTCCTTGTTAAAAGCTGGACAGCTAAACCAGGAAATCAACCAACTGCTTTTGGCTCAAAACCAAACCTTCAATTATCGACTAGACGGAAACAGACTGATCTATCGCTTTAAAGACCCAATGTTTGAATAGAATTTGATACTTACTCAGGGGAATAAAATGACTCGCTTTGCCACACCCTTATTTATCGTATTAGTGACCATCTTAACCATCAATACAACGCTTTCAAATCCTGCCCAGAGTGCAGAACTGCCCAATCTGATGATCATGGGCGAAGATAACGATATGGACGCCATTCCACGTGACAGCCGTGTCTTTCGCCGTGTCCTGAATGCATTGGCAGAAACGCTTAATACTGATGGCTTTGATGTCTATGATGAAACGGCTGTCAGTCTGGATAACTTTGCCCAAGGCCGGTCACGTCGCATGGATGCGGAATTGATTGATATTGCCCGTTCCATCACCCGCCCCCCGATTGACGTGATCGTCATGTTTGAAATTTATGCCAGTGCCGAACGATTGGATTACACCACAAAAGTACGCACTCGTTTGTCCGGGCGCTTGTTGGATGTCCATTCCGGTCGCCGCCTCGGTAACTTTGAAGTTGCCAGCCCGCGTAACTTTCGCGCCCCGGTCAATTGTAATCGCGAATGTATTTTAGAAACCGTTGGAGACAATGCCCGTCTGTTAGCACGTGACATTGGTGATGTGCTGGTCGAAAAACTGGGCGATGAAGTTGATTACGGCACCGGTAACCAAAACTCTTATAATGATGACGGTTATGGCGCAGGAAAAACCAATGACCTTGCAAGCCGCAGCAATATGGATGGCTGCAAAGGTCGTGTGCAAGACGTTTTCCTGAACTTTCAAAATTTCTCCGAACAGGAAATGTTGGATATGGAAGATGTGATCCTTGCCAAATTTTCTTGTTATGTAGATCATCGCCCAGCGGTTTCCCAAGGGCGAAATCATGAGTACGCTTATAAAACACGTCTCCATACAGGTAAATTAAAACGCAATCTGGTCCGGGCGTTGGAATATCTCGGTATGTCAGGACGTGTGCGTTATCAGGGTAAAGAATTTACCATCACCAAAATCAATAAACGTCGCAGCCGTTATTATAACGAAGGCAGCAAGTGGTAAGGCGAGACTGTAACGGGAATTGCTTTAAAACCCGGATCAGCAAAAAAAACGCCTTCCCCCTTTCATAGTCAAGTCACACCGTTCATTTATCTAGGACAGGACAATGAAGTTACCTCTTTTAACAGCGACCATCCTTCTTAGCTTGGCACCCAGCCTGTACGCACAAGCGCCATTTGTCGAAACCACTGAACTGGGCACAACCGACTGGATTAAGGGTTATGTGGAAGCCACCGCTCAAGGCACAGCACGTTATATGGGCAACAAGGTGCAGGAAGAATTGATGGCCAAACAAGCTGCGCGCACCACCGCACAAGCACGCTTACTGGAAATCATCAAGGGGATCCGTCTCAGCGGTATATCCACATTGGGTGCACAGGCGCAAAGCGATACCCGCGCGGCCACCCGTATCAAAGGCACCCTCAAAGGCGCGCGTAGCATCAATGAAACCGTTACCTGGCATGAAGATAAATCCAGCCGACGCGGGGAAGTCGTCATGGCGGAAGTTACTTTACGCTTATGTGTCAGCCCAACATGTACCGAGACCCGCGACAACTTGACCCATGCCAGTTTAGCCCCTTTCGTCAAACCCAAACCAGCATCACACCAACCTGAAACATCCGAAGGCGATTATAGCGCTGTTATCATTGACTTACAGCAAGCCATGTTTTTACCTGCCTTGTCACCGGAAATCATCAACGAAAAGGCCGATACAATCTATTCACAAGATGTTGTCGATGATGAAATTGCCACACAAAAAGGGCTTATTCATTATGAAAAATCTGTCGAAATGGCAAAAAAAAATGCTGTCTGCGGTAGCAACCCTTTCATTGTTTCAGCCCAACGGGTAAGCACGGATAACCGTATTGTGCTTTCCAATGAAGACGCCGCCAAAATCCGCAACTTACCCGCATTGAAACTGGGCCGTGTCATCGTGGCGATGGATTAGCCCCATGTCTTTTTCTTTCAAACATATGATCTTTGCCAGCGTGTTTTCCACGATGATGTGCGCCTCCCCTGTCCTTTATGCCCAACAAGATGATTGGCTGGATCGCATGGATGCACAGTTTGAAGAAACCTACCAGAAAACCGATGCGGCTTTTGACAAAGCCATGGCAGAAGGCGTGAAAGACCTGGACCGGGAACTCACCAGTATATGGGGGGAAGCGCGCGCCTTACCCGAACCCAAAGTCTGGGTCGGCTATAGCAAAGATCGCAAAACCCGCATTGTCGTTGATTATGAACGTGGTGAAATGTCCATCGAAGGATTTGACCGCTCTGAACGCGAATTAACGCAAGAATTTCAGGACATTTTACTGGAAGACACAGAAAAACTAAATGAACGCGCCATCTTGCGCCGCAAATTGATCGACACGGCGGACCGGTTCTGGAAAGACCAAAACAGCCGCCATCAGGATAAACCCCGCTTTGTCCCCCGACCAGCCCCCAAACAAGATCAAACGAGCACACGCGTACAAAATCATGAACTTTCCAGCTTGATTGCCCCGCGCAGCCGTCCACAATTTGTCAAACGCAGTGTGCGTTTTGGCGGCACAAGACAGGTCAATTTTACGCGCCTGAGCATCCCTTTGCGCAAAGACCGTGATCAATTGAGTGCTGTCGCCCTGCGTACCCCAATTGAAGAAGTCAGCGATAAATACGGCTTGCCCGCCTCCTTGATTTTATCCGTCATTAAAAACGAAAGTGCCTTTAACCCGCGCGCGCGCTCACATGCCAATGCCCTGGGGCTGATGCAACTGGTTGCCACCAGCGGCGGGAAAGAAGCTTATACCTACCTGATGGGCTATGAAGCCACGCCCAACCCGCGCATTTTATACGACCCCCATGAAAATATTAAGCTCGGCGCGACTTATCTCTATTTATTGAAAACACGCTATTTCGGCAAAGTCAAAGACCCTAAAACCCGCTTGTACCTGACCATTGCCGCCTATAACACAGGTCCCGGAAATGTGGCAAAGGCCTTTACCGGCAAGATGAAATTAAAAGGGGCCATTGCCAAAATTAATACCATGTCCGCCCAAGAAATCTATCGCCATTTGTTAAAAAATTTGCCCTATCAAGAAACCAAAACCTATCTGGCACGGGTCAGCAAAGACCTGAAGACCTTCGCCAATTGGGACGCTTAACCCATTATTATAACTGAAAGTAAAATGAGGCCCATGATGAAAAGAATTGCAACAACCCTTGCTGCTTTATCCCTTCTAAGCGCCTGCCAAACAACAAGCAGCAGCAGTCTGCGCCCCGGTGAAATCATGGGCACAGACATTGGCAGCGTCTTGGCTCAAGAAGCAGGCCTTCCTTTAAGCGCCAGCAACGAAGACAAAATGAACCAGGAAATTGATAAAGCACTCTATTTTTCAGACAATGGGCTGACAACGAGATGGTATGCAGGCACCAACGCCAGAATTCGCCCCATTGGTGTGGTCAGAGACCGTCGTGACCGCGATTGCAGACGCTTTCGCCACGGTTATATGATTGATGGGGACTGGCTTAACGGCAGTGCCATTGCCTGTCGTGAACGTAATGTGCCATGGTATCTCATTGCAAACCGTTGGGATCGTCAACCGCGTTTCAACGATGATCCTCGTGATGATGATCGTGATTGGAGTCGCAGTCACCGCACCAACAAAGGAAACTGGGAAAACCTGTCAGAAGAACTGAGCGGCAACCCTGCGAACAATTCCTTTGATGATTTTGGTCCACGGGGCGGGTCAAACTGGTAATTAAGCGCAAAAAATGAATATTTACAATTTTTCATGAATGAATGTTTTACTCTTTCCTAATCTAACGTTATTTTAAACAAACAAGAACGTAACTTTAAGTTAGGATCATTCTAACGTGTTTATCGATGATGATGAAGGCACGGATGATGCGTTAATAACGCATCAAACTCTGATTGATACCCAAGAAAGGCTCGGTGCGTTACTTGACCTCATGCCGACAGGGTTAATCATTCATCAAATGCAAGGCATTCTTTTTGCCAATCAGCAGGCCTTGTTTTTACTGAATCAATCCGAAAACACGTTGGTGGGGAAACATATCCTTGATTTTGTGAATGATGAAATCCGTAACGACTGTTCGAACAGTTTCATAAACAGCTTTTCCCAAGACACCCCCGTTCAGTTCCCGCAAATCAAACTAACGACCTATCATGACCAACCGCGTTACATCAAAGTAACCGCAGGACGTTTACCATGGGAAGGCACAACCGTTATCCAATTGTTGTTAGAAGATGTGACAGAACTCAAGCTCAAAGCCGATGAACTGGAAAACCTTACCTTCCATGATGTCCTGACAGGCACCTATAATCGTCGCTATTTTATTGAACGTGCTGAACATCTCATCGCCGATGCCCTCCATGAAAAAAGGCCCTTCAGTTTGCTTATTTTTGATGTCGATTGGTTTAAGGCTGTCAATGATACACATGGACACTTGGCCGGTGATGCAGCACTTAAAACCATCGTCGATGTCTGGCATGCCAACACCCGCCAAAACAAAGAAGGTAAGCGCGCTGAAGATGGCACACTTGCGCGCATTGGCGGGGAAGAATTTGCCATCTTTCTGCCAGGTGTATCCCTTGAAGATGCAAAAAAAGTGGCCGAACGTATTCGCGAATCCATCGCCAAAGAAACCATCTCTTTTGAAGAGATCAACTTCAACATCACCGCCAGCTTTGGCGTAACCACTTTGTTGGAAGATGATCGCAAACTTGACGATTTAATTCGACGCGCCGATATCGCGCTCTATCGCGCAAAAGAAAATGGCCGCAACCGGGTTGAAAGTCTGTAACCCATAAAAAAAGGGTTCCGACCCTTACATACTAGACCAAAAGTTGTTTTCGATTAAAATAGATCACAATATTGATCGAAGGATAAGTCTATGGGATCGGAAGAAATACTTCTCGAAGCGGGAAAAAGTGGGGAATTAACCGCCGTGCTGCATACGCTTGCAGAAACAGAATATAACGGGGAACCCAAATTTTCACCACTGATTTGCCGTGAAATTGGCAAGCTCGTCGTTTGCCGGACTTATGCAACACCTATATTGGAACTCTGCCATTTGATTGTTGCAGCTGCTGCGCTTTCCTCTGAAAAAGGACGCTTTGAATATTTCTTCTGGGACAGCGGTGTAGCCAAAACATCTGTTTTTCACACCTATTGCCAACTTGCCCAACAACAAAAAGACACCGCATCCATTTGTACGGTCACATCTTCCAGCATAACACTTGGCTATAGCGATGGTGACTTTACTATCCAATATAGCCGTATGCCGGTGTTGTCTGCCTTGTTGGAATTTATGCTTACCGCCTTAGGCTATGTGGATATCGACACCGATTTGCAATCCATCCTAACAACAAATCCAACAAAAAAGGATGTTTCAGCCTGTGCCAATGCCCTATCGCGCCGGATGTACGATTATTTGCGCGACCATCTGCCCACCGCCCAATCACAACGTAAATTTAGAAAAGTACTCGCCTTTTGTGACGATGACATCGACAATGTTGATGACGCGATGATCTTAAATTTCTGGCAGGACTCTTCATTAGAACAAGACAAAGGCGCAGATTTCAAAACCTTTGAAAGCGTCATGCAAACCTTTATCCGCACCATCCAAGCCGTAGAAAGTGCACGCGACCTGTCTGCCATGCGCCATGCCGGTAAAATTGGCATGGATCGCGAAGCCGGTGAGATTGACCCCGATATTCTATCTGAACGCCTTGAAACCATTGAAGAAACAGTCACCCCGTTACTCAAACTAGCTTCTGAACCGATCAACCAGATTAAATTTCTCAATAAACAGGAATGTAACCATCTGGAAAAACTGCTCAGCGCCGGTGACCTTGCCTTGCGCCTTCCCCTTTCAATTTTACGCGCTGACAGCTTTGGCAAAACACAATCAAGGGTGACGCAAGCCTTGCGCTTGCAAAGCAGCATAAAAGACTTAGAAGAAATCATTGCAGAAGGGCCAGAAGATACATATCAGGACCGTCAGGTCATTTATGAAAAACTGCACAACCATGCCCTACGCAGCGTCTATGCCAGCCTCCATGCCTTGGCGCAAGCGCGTTTAAAAGACGTGATTACCATCCTCTTAAAATTGGAACCAAATTTAGATTACGCCCCACTTGCCCGACACCTTGTTGAAGACAACATGGCGGAAAATGTAGTAGTGCTTCATCAAGAGAAAATCACAGCACAATTTATTGAAACGCTAAACAACCCTGAAGCTGTCGGTCAAGATATCGCCAATTTATTGGCGCGCGCACAAGAGGCTTACAAAACCCTGTCGCGCAAAGGTTTTAAAGAGGACCCGGGCGAAAACCCGGACATTGCCTGTGCCTTTGCCACGGGGGCTGAATTACTTTTGGATATTTCTCGCGATATCGAAGCCTTTCTGGAACGTTTGGACAGTTTGCACCTGAATGGGGGCGGATGGTCGTCACAATTTTCATATGACCGTGCAGTCTTTAGCGAACAATTCAACAAAATTTATATAGGTGCGACACAATGACCGGATCATCGCCCAAAGATGCAGAAACCATTTTTCAAGCCCTTGATGCTTATGACCGGCTCAATCAGTTTGACGAAGGTTCGCCCCAAAAAATCGGCTTTCAGGAAATCTACGCCTATGCCAACGATGTGACTTACGTCCCCAGCCCTGCATTTAAAACTGCCTTGGCAAGTGACTTTACATTACGACGTGACTTAAACCATCTTTTAAAACAGCAAACCATCGCCTTGATGCCCCGTGCAGCGGCAGCCAGC
>JABXIC010000100.1 GCA_013373265.1 Methylocystaceae bacterium
CTTAAAGTATAGCTTTATGGAATTTATAAACGCTTAAATAACTTGCCTCCTTTGGATTTAATTATTACCTTATTACGATTATCAGATGTTTTTATAAAAGATAATTTGGAATTATGGTTCAGCCGGATTTAGTTAAGGTCATTTCCCAGTTAATTGAGCATGATCTAAAAAATGGGCGGAAAAGAGCACGGTTCTGTTTCTTTCTTGGAGCGGGTGCTTCCTTGAGCTCTGGAGCGGAAACGTTTGACCAGCTTAAGAAAAGTATTTCAGGCAAGTATTTGGAGAAAGTTGCTTTAACAAAAAGGCAAGTTTCAAATGTTAGTGATAGCGAGAACTTAGAAGAATTCTTTGAATGCTTGTTCAGTATATTCAAAGATCCGGTAACCCGCGCTGCAATATTGCGAGATTCTTTTCCTGAAAATGAACCCTCTGATGGTTATCTGTGTCTTTCTCTATTGTGTGCGATTGGGGCAATTGACACTCTTGTAAGTACAAATTTTGATACCTATTTTGAGAGAGCTGCAAAAACCGTCGGCATATCAGATAACTTAAAAATACTATATTCGAATACTAGATACCCAACAGAAACAATAAAAGCTTTTCAGGAAAACCATGTTCTATATTTTAAAATCCATGGAGACAAAGTAGGAGGCATATTTAATATAACATGGGAAGAGCTCAACAATGGTAAATATCCAGATGCTGTTTCTGAGGTTGCTAATCAATTAATGGCAGAGCGCAGGCTCGCATTTATAGGATATTCTGGTTCTGAACAGCGCTTAGCTGATTTATTGTCAAATGAGAAAGAGCTACCTTTTGAAGAAGCGTTTTGGATTGGACCATCTTCATTGGAAGAAGATAAACCGCTTTTTCATCCTTTGAAGAAAAATAATTTATTTCAAGCCAAGGGGTGGAATGAAGATCTGAAATTTGACCCTGCAATGCAAAGACTGATCAGTTCTCTGGATTCAGATTTCTTTATTGGTAAAACAAATCTGTTTCAACCTTTTGAGAATTATAAGGAAGATCTTCTTCATCAGAGCAGAAAGACATTATCATTACATAATTATGTAGGGTTAGAGAATGACATTTACGTTGAACGGTCTGAGATTATTGATGAAGTATGCTTGTCCCTAAGAGAAAATCATCAAGTCGTGATGCTTAAAGGACCATCAGGCTATGGTAAGAGCTGTCTAATGCCTGCCTTGAATACACATATTTCTCAAGCTTTGGACGTAGGGGAGTGTGTTGTAAGCTTGCATATAGGGGGCGTTTTAGCCCCGACTTTATCTTTGGAAGAACTCATTGCTAAATCTCTTAAAATTGAGCGTTTTTCCAAACCGTCACATGTCTTGATCCAAAATGATTTAGTCAAAAAGAATGCTGCTATTGTTTTTCTGATTGATGCAATTGATCTCTGTCGCAGTACCATAGACGAAATCAAGTTACTTGTTCGAGATATCATTAAACTTCATGAAGACCTCAAAGAAAACAAGGTTGACCGTATACGTATTGTTTTGTCCTGTAGAGATGAAATATGGCATGGAATTACTAATCCCAATAACCGCTATCAGATCGACTATTCGCAGATTTATGCCATTGATGTACCCAAATACAACGACAGGGAATTGGAACTGGCTTTCGCCAAATACACCTCTCATTATAAAATAAACACACTCTTTGAGGGGCTCCCTCCAGAGACAAAAAGTCTGTTGAGAGAACCAATTTTACTTAAGCTTATTACAGAATCCTATAAGGAAAGATCACTTCCTCTCAACCTTCAAGTTCATAGCGTTTTTGAAAATTACATTAAATCTCTTTTCGATAAACTTACTGACTATGATGTTCTTCCTCTCTTGGAAGAAATGGCTATTAAATGGCTGACGCCTCAAATCGTACGGGATGGTTGTCGTGTTTTTGATTTACCAACAAACTTACCTCAAATTGGCACTCTTCTAGATACAGCATTACGTTCCGGTATAATACGTAAAACAAATAAAGAGGGAGAGGAGGTCTATCACTTTTTCCATGAACGTATTTTGGAGATGTTCATGGCACGGTTTATTCTTCGCACGCATCAGAACAAATTCAATCAAGTGATTTTTAATCATGAAGACTTATGCAATACACTGCAACAGCAGTCGGAAAACAAACATATAGTCAATGTATTGAAGCTTGTTTTAACAGATTTGAAGGCACGTTCATGCCTGAAAGAGTGTATTGCAAATGCCAATACACAAACAATGGCAATTCTAAAGGAATGTATTCTGATTGTTGCCCAATCAGAACCACGGGACTTTGCATCGTTTTTTTTGGATTGGTATCTGGCAACCAAAAATGAAAGTTTAAAACAGGCACTGATTAAAGCAGCAGCAAGTAACTCTCATGCAACAGAGCGGCTATGGCGGATATTAGAAATGGAGAATAATAGCGGTTCAAAACTCTCTCTTTCAACAACATATTTCTTGGTAGAGAATATTCGCGAAGATATTGCACAAGATAACTTGATGATAAGTTGTGCAGATGATTTAGAGCGTAATTTTCCCGCAAATGGAAATGAATTGCGTCAAGTTTCGCTCATCACATACTTGATTGCTCGTAGCCATAGGCGAGGCTTTTCTCACCAGAAAATCGACTTACTATACAAAGCCTTTAGCTCTTTTTTAAGCCGTTTTTATTTGCCGCCAAAGCTTTTAGGCGGAAAGAAAATTGAAACGCTCATCAATGCCTATGCTGAAAAATATTTCTTCAATCTCCAAATAAAAGACGTAGAAATGTTTTTGAATAGAAGTCGGGAAGAGCGTGATGCTTTTGCTGAAATTATCAAGCTACTTGTTGAGCCAAAGTTATTTATCAAGAACAATATGGCAAAAGATGTTTTAAAGTTTTGTCATGAAGATAAATATCGTGTTGAAAAAATAATATTGCAACCGATATTTATAGGTATGGCATTGGCTGATTTTGAATACTACAAGGCAGCCATTCTATCGCTTTTAAAGAACAGTGAAATCGTACAACAAATCGATTTTTGCAGTGGGAACGTTGCATATTATAGTGCTGTGACTGGGAAGTTTGATCATTCTCTTGCTTATCGAACAAATGAATTTTCTTTAAAAGATCAACCGGATTTTTTTGATTTTGAGCAAAGCTACGAACGTCTATTTAACCCAATTGGTACATATGGCTTCATCTATCCACTCTTTTTTCCTAAACAGAAGATAGATTTATTCTCTAAATATATTGAAAAATATATGAAGCAAGATGATACCACCAAACTATTGCGAATGCTCCATGCGTTGCGCCAAACTCTTTCTCTTGTACCCGAAGAGGGCCTACTCACCCTAAAACCTCTCATTAAAACTGAGAATACCATCGTTCGAAAAAGATTGGTCCGTGTTCTTACTGAAGGTTATGCAGTTTCACCTGATCAGGTTGGCAGTTTTGTTTGGAGCAATCGCCAGTATTTCTCAGAAGATGAAATACAAATGATCCTCATTGATGGGGAACATAATTTGAGCGACCATCCCATTACAATTTTAGAGTGGGGACGAGTTTATGCATTTTTATTTTCTCATGTTGAAGACTATTACAAATGGCACCATACACTCTCACAATTAAACCAGTGTCGCTCATTTGATGATTTGTCTCAGTGGGTACTTTCTCTGTTTTCAGGGCGCCAAACCCAATGACCTTCTATATAAAGCCCGTCTAAACCCAATCGTATAAAACAATCCAGTGCATCTTCCGGCGTTTCAACAATAGGCTCACCCGGCCCATTAAAGGAGGTATTACAGATAACCGGATGAAGGCCGCTTTGACCCAATAGGCCAAGAGTCCGATGTAAAAGAGGATTGTTCTCTTTCGCCAAACACTGAACGCGTGCTGTTCCATCAAAATGGGCCACCGATGGAATTTCCTGCAATTTGTCTTTCTTAACATTTGCAGTGGAAATCATAAACATATGATCATCTTCTCCCTCAAAGTAAGTTGAAAAATCTTCAGTTCTCACCATTGGGGCGATAGGACGAAAAGGTTCGCGGTGTTTTATTGTTCGATTTAGTCGTTCTCTTATTTTCTCGTTTTGAGGGTAAGCCAGAATACTCCTGTTACCAAGTGCCCTTGGGCCAAATTCAGAGCCTCCCTGAAATATTCCTATGATTTGTCCCTCGCTTAACTTTCTTGCCAGGAAGTCATAACTTTCGGGCATGTATGAGAACTCAACTTTGGGATAAAATTTATTAAGGGCACTTACAATATGGTTTTGAGAATACTTCTTTCCAGGATGTGCAAGATCAACAAGACCTCTATTTTCTTTTAACCGAAAAGGTCCATTATATCCAAGTTGACGGGCCTTGTAGGCAATGGCTCCAAATGCTTGCCCTGCATCATTTGCGAACGGCAAAAGGTGAAGCTTTATTCCTTCTTTCTGCAATGCAGCTTTTAACCTGCCGTTTGAAACGGCGTTCAACGCACAACCGCCAGCCAGCCCGAGATGGTTTGCTCCTGTTTTATTGAGAACACTCTGTGCGCAATTGAATATAGCCTTTTCAAAAATTGCCTGCCCACTGGCCGCAAAGTCAGCATGAACTTGAAAACAATGGTTCTGTCTTTTTATTTCATAGGATATGAAATCAAGTAGGTTTTTATCTAGCGGGTTGAAAAGGAAGGCATCTGAATAACTTTCCCCCATAGTAATATATTTAGATAAATCTTGTTGATAAACTGGTTTGCCATAAGCGGCCAACCCCATTGTTTTGCCTTCTTGATATTTGCCAAATCCGATACTACGAGTAATCAGATCATAGAAATAGCCGATTGAATTGCTTACGGATTTAGAAAAGCTGTCAATTTCTCTCATGCAATCACCAGCAGTTCTACCTAAAAGTTCCAAGTGGCCCTGTTTTCCATGATAAAAAGAGATCGTCTCTCTTTGGTCTTTTTGTCCAACATTCATTAGTGAATCTAGATATGAACCTCCACCATCTATGGACAAAACAGCCATTTGTTCGACGTTTTCATAATGATAGATTGAAGCAGCATGTAACAAGTGGTGGTTTATAAGTTCGATATTGGGAAGGTCATTCAAGAGGCGTGTGGGTACGATATCACCAGCAACAATATGATCAATATCTTCAATGGAAAGACCTGCTGTTTCCAAACAATAATCAATGGCTCTTTGACATGGAACCTCAAACCACCAAGTCGTTGCATGTCTTCTCCGGGTCAATCTCTCTTCTTCAATTCCAACAACGATCTGACCATCCACCATAAGCACGGCAGCAAAGTCGTGCGATGATCCCCCCAAGCCTAAAATATTCATAATAATTCCAAATTATCTTTTATAAAAACATCTGATAATCGTAATAAGGTAATAATTAAATCCAAAGGAGGCAAGTTATTTAAGCGTTTATAAATTCCATAAAGC
>JABXIC010000137.1 GCA_013373265.1 Methylocystaceae bacterium
AGCGGGTTGATCTCAACCATAGACGCATCCAATTCCATGAAGGCTTTGTACATCGCAGCCAACAATTTTGTACAAGACTTAACTTGTGCACCGGACAGACCCAAACCAAACGCAACCTTGCGGGTGTGGAACGGCATAATGCCTGTTGCCGGATCAATAGAAACAGTCAGGATTTTTTCAGGCGTGCTTGCCGCAACTTCCTCGATATCCATACCGCCTTCAGTAGAGGCCATGATGGTTACGCGTGATGTTGCACGATCAATCAAAAAGGCGAGGTAAAGTTCAGTGCGGATGTCACAACCGTCTTCGATGTAAACGCGCTTAACTTCTTTACCTTCTGGACCAGACTGGTGTGTCACCAGTGTATGGCCGAGCATTTGTTTTGCGTTTTCAGCAACTTCATCAACTGATTTCACAACGCGAACACCACCGGCTTCCCCGGCGTCTGCTTCTTTAAATTTACCCTTACCACGGCCACCAGCATGGATTTGTGATTTAACCACATATACCGGACCGCCAAGTTTTTGGGCTTCTGCGCGGGCTTCTTCAGCTGTGTATGCAACACCGCCGTTGAGTACGTTTACGCCGTACCCTTTAAGAAGCTGCTTAGCTTGATACTCATGAATATTCATCTTTGCTTTGCCTCAAATCTGAGAAAATAGTCTTTTTAATTAGGAGTCCCTAGACCTTTCCCTACAAAGGAACGGGGCGATTTAAAAAACCGCCCCGGCGTGTGACTGATTAACCAGCCTTAGCCATTTGCTCTTTCGTCGCTTCAATCAAGCCTTTAACAGCATTGATAGAATTGTCGAACATGGCTTGTTCTTCGTCGTTGAGTTTAATTTCAACAACTTGTTCGATACCGTTCGCGCCGATAATTGTCGGTACACCAACGTAGATACCGTCTTGACCGTATTTACCGCCATCAACCCAAGCTGCACACGGCAACAGGCGACGTTGGTCTTTCAGGTAAGACTCAGCCATTTGAATAGCAGAGGCTGCAGGTGCGTAGAACGCAGAACCGGTTTTCAACAAACCAACGATTTCTGCACCGCCATCACGTGTACGTTGAACGATTTCGTCCATTTTCTCACGTGTGGTCCAACCCATTTCAATCAGGTCAGGAACCGGAATACCTGCAACTGCAGAATAACGCTCCAGCGGAACCATTGTATCGCCGTGACCACCCAAAACGAAGGCCGTGACGTCTTCAACAGAAACGTTGAATTCTTCCGCCAAGAAGTAGCGGAAACGTGCAGAGTCAAGTACGCCTGCCATACCGACAACTTTATTGTGCGGCAGACCAGAAACTTCGCGCAATGCCCAAACCATCGCATCGAGCGGATTTGTGATACAAATAACGAACGCGTCCGGCGCGTATTGTTTAATGCCTTCACCAACAGACTTCATGACTGAAGCGTTGATGCCGATCAAATCGTCACGGCTCATACCGGGTTTACGCGGTACGCCAGCTGTTACGATTACTACATCAGCACCTTCGATATCTTTATAATCTGTGGTGCCTGAGAAAGACGCGTTGAAACAATCAACAGGTGATGATTCAGCGATATCCAATGCTTTACCTTGCGGAATGCCATCTGCAATGTCGAAAAGGACGACATCGCCCAATTCTTTAAGGCCTGCTAGGTGAGCCAGTGTGCCGCCGATGTTACCAGCGCCGATTAACGCAATCTTGTTCCGTGCCATGGAGAATCTTCCCTCGATCCGGTTAAATAAATAAACATGAACTTCTCTCTTAGATACATCCAAGACAAAAGTCCAAAAACCCGTCCGAGGTTAGTAACGTGAATCGAGGCCAAGAGCAAGTGTTGTTTCCAAAATCTCTATTGCTTAACCCCGCAGAAACCCTAGAGTTTGTGCGAGAGTGGTCTTACCATGATGCTTTCGTGTTGGTAAGACCATCGCTGAAATTTTCGCAAAGCCAGAGAACCTCTAGGGTTTAATAATATTTCAAAGAAAAATGCTGTACTGCAACATAAGAAGAGGCTGGTGATACCATGCACGTCACGCATGCACTGACCTATATTATCGCATACGCGAATCTAAGTTTTTATATCCTTGCTCTGCAGCGCACTTTAGTCCGATTCTACAAATGGATAGAACGTCTCCATCTAAGGCAAATGCTCCGCACCGAGATACTCTTCGGATTGCATCTCCATCAGGCGCGAAACTGTGCGTTGAAATTCAAAGGCCCCATCTCCCTCAATATACAAGTTTTGCGGCAAAGCAGCGGCGCTACAGATCAACTTGACCTTATGTTCATAGAGCGCATCAATAAGATGAACAAAACGTTCCGCCTCATTTCGATTACGCGGGGACAGCTTCGGAATGGCTTCAATAAAGATCACATCATACAGGGTTGCCAGTTCCAGATAGACATTGGCCCCATAGGGCTTCAAACATAAATCGGCAAAGGTGAAATAGGCGATGCGGGCATAAACCTTGGGGATGTCAATACGACGTGATTTGATGGTGACATAATCGGCTTTTGACTGCCCGTGTGTCATCTCTTCAAATTGACCATGCAATTGATCGCGCGCGTCCATATCAAGCGGATAGAAATAGGTTTGTTCCCCGCCTTCACGTCCCAAGCGATAATCAGTCGGGCTGGCCAGTTCCATCACATCCAGTTTGTTTTTGATCATATCGATAAAGGGTAAAAAACGCTCGCGCTTCAGGCCATTTTTATAAAGATCATCCGGCACCCGGTTGGATGTGGCGACAACCACAACGCCTTTTTCAAACAAGAAATCAAACAAACGCCCCAAAATCATCGCATCTGCAATATTGGTAACCTGAAACTCATCAAAACACAGCAACCAGGCCTCCATCGACAATTGCTCACCCAACACGATGATGGCGTCTTTCTTGTTGTCCAGATTTTGTTCCCGTATTGATTTCAGCCGATCATGGACTTCGCGCATAAATTCATGAAAATGCACACGCCGCTTGGTCGCAACCGGAGCACCATCAAAAAACAAATCCATCAGCATGGATTTACCTCGCCCCACTGCACCATACATATAAAGACCCTGCGGCGGTGTCGGCGTATCTTTGCGCCGCCCCAACCCAAAACGGGCACGCCAGCCTTTTTCACCATTTTTGGGTTCATAAGACTTCAACGCATGATGGAGCAACTGCAATTTCTCAACCGCCAGTTCCTGTGCATTGTCGGGTTTAATTTCACCAGCGTGCAGCTTCTCACGATAGGCTTGCATGGGGCCTTGGGCCATCGGTCTTCCTTTTATATAGATGTGTTGATCTATACATAGTGCAAAAAGGAACCCCGCATCAAGTGCAGGGCTAAGATTTTAAACATGAATATCTCTTTCTGCGCTTTAGAGCTTATAACCGGAACGCATCCCGCCCCAGTGGCGCCCGCGCACAAAGATCGGGGCAGAAACATCTTTCATCATGACAAAGTTCCCCCCGCCCATATCACGGCGATAGGCCTGTACAAGGAAAGGTTTTTCATTTTGTCCGGAGGCCAGACCAACACGATCATTAAAGATCATGCGATTGCGGCAATTGGCTGTATTCCATTCAATCTCACCGGGTTTTTGCTGTTGAGAGAAAATCTTATTATGAACCGGCAGATATCCATTTGTATCCACACAGGCTGCAAAAACAATCTTTTCACTGGAGGCTTTAATCGGTTCTTGAATCTCCGGTAAATGCTTATCCAGAAAATCCAGTGCTTTGACACGATATTGAGTCGGATTGGACCCCTCAATCGGGACATATTCCTGATCAAAAAGGTCTTCCATCGTAATTTCGCCACGGGCAACAGCCTCCTCAAAGAGAGCCTCTACCTTTGCCGCCCCTGAGACAAGCTGATCGATAAAGAAACTATCGACAGTTTCCACACCCAATTGGTTGGTTAATTGGACCAACTCAGCACCAAAATCGCGCAATTTACCAACACGATCATTACAATTGGTCAGGTCATTACGGTTTTCTTCAGCATTTGCACTCATGTCTTCCAGCTGATTAACCACACCTTCTACATGGCCATCAATAGATATGGTCGCCTGATTGATGTGGGCAAGTTCACCATCCACTTTGGCAATGGCATCACCTACCAGATTAATGGCTTCGCCAATATCCTTGGTGCCGGCTTGAGCGTCCGCTGCGCTTTGCACACCGCGCACACTTTCGTCCATCAATAATTCCACCTGAGAGCCAAGTTCTTCCAAGGTATGATCGATCTGTTCCGTTGCTTTTGCCGTTTGACCCGCAAGATTTTTCACTTCCCCCGCAACCACGGCAAAACCCTTACCCGCATCACCGGCACGCGCCGCTTCAATGGTGGCATTCAAGGCCAACAGGTTTGTTTGCGAGGCAATCTTCTGGATGGCCCCGGACACACCGCGCACCTCTTCCAAAGCTTGGTTCAAACTGGTCAGGCGTTCTTCAATATTGCGCACGAAGTCCACCAATGCCTGAATATTGGTTAAAGAACTTTCAACTCTTTCGCGCGATTGCGATACATCGGCATTGGCTTGATCTGCCACTTGCAAAGATGTTTGCGCCGCCGACGCAATTTCATCTTTAGCCTGTGCCATAGAAGCAGCAGCTTCACGCACCAGATTAAAACTGTCTGTTTGTTGATTGATGCGTGCCGTTACATCTTCAATATTGCCCGCGACATCAGCGATCTCGATAACGATATCACCTGCATCAACGGCGATTTTCTGAATGACACTTGATACTTTTTCGTCCAATGACTGTTCATCTGACAGACTTATTGGCTCTTTGCTGACGCTTTCACCGTCCACATAGACCTCCCTAGAATAAATTGACCTTTTTTCGGTCTTATATTTATATGCAACCTGTCTTGAGATTTTTTATCTCATTAATTTGAGGCGTACACTCACATATTTATTGCATATAAATACATTAGAATTCTAGAACTAACTTACATCACCAAATTATTTCCCCGAGCAATAAATATTAAGTTGCCTGCCAGACGTTGCAGCCATAATTTGCCTACCCCTTGATTTTGAACAGATATTTTATTCCTTAATACGCAACACATTCCATTTTTAAAAATGAGGCTCCTTTTTGATGATTTTTTGCACCTCTGTCAGCATTGAGAGAGTTGCGTATTTCTTCGACTCCCTATATGTTCGCGCGTCTTAAATTCCCTTTATGAATGGCCAACACCCATGACCGACTTGTCACATATTCGCAATTTCTCAATCATCGCCCATATTGACCATGGCAAGTCCACTCTTGCTGACCGCCTGATCCATCTGTGCGGCGGGTTAACGGACCGTGAGATGCAAGAACAGGTCCTTGACAGCATGGACATTGAACGCGAACGCGGCATCACCATTAAATCCCAAACCGTCAGACTTAAATATATCGCCAAAGACGGACAAGAATATCAATTGAACCTGATGGATACACCGGGCCATGTTGACTTTGCCTATGAAGTGTCGCGCTCTTTAGCCGCGTGCGAAGGTTCCCTCTTGGTGGTGGATTCCACCCAAGGGGTTGAAGCCCAAACACTGGCCAACGTCTATCAGGCCATCGAAAACAATCATGAAATCATTCCCGTTCTCAACAAATCAGACCTGCCGGCGAGTGAGCCGGAACGCATCCAGCAACAGATTGAAGACGTGATCGGAATTGATACATCCAACGCTGTTTTGGTATCTGCCAAAACCGGATTGAATTGTGATCAAATTCTCGAATCCATCGTCACTCAATTACCGCCCCCAGAAGGCAGCATGGACGGCCCCCTTAAAGCATTGATCGTTGATTCTTGGTATGATCCTTATTTGGGTGTTATGACGTTGGTGCGTATTAAAGACGGCACACTCAAACGCGGCATGAAGGTGACCTTCATGAACACCAAGGCCGAATATCAAATTGAACAAGTCGGCTGTTTCTCCCCTAAGATGACCAAGCTTGACCAACTGACACCCGGCGAAGTCGGTTATTTCACGGCTGCAATCAAATCTGTTGCCGATGCGGCTGTCGGCGATACGCTGACAGAAACCAAACGTATGGCAGATGCGCCGCTTCAAGGCTTTAAACCCTCAACCCCTGTCGTTTGGTGTGGTCTCTTCCCCGTCGATGCGGCTGATTTTGAAGATCTGCGCGATGCGTTAGGGAAACTGCACCTCAACGATGCCTCTTTCCATTTTGAACCGGAAAGTTCTGCTGCATTAGGCTTTGGCTTTCGTTGTGGTTTCTTGGGTCTGCTGCATCTGGAAATCATTCAGGAACGTTTGGAACGTGAATATGATCTCGACCTGATCACCACGTCGCCTTCCGTTGTCTATCATATGCATATGAACGATGGCTCCACCATCTTGTTGCATAACCCTGCCGACATGCCTGATGTCACCAGAATCGACACCATTGAAGAACCCTGGATCAAAGCCACCATCATGGTGCCGGATGAATATCTCGGTCCAGTTTTACAGCTTTGCACCGATCGTCGGGGCGAACAAATTGAACTCACCTACGTTGGTTCGCGCGCCATGGCGGTTTATCGCCTGCCGCTCAACGAAATTGTATTCGATTTTTATGACCGCCTTAAATCCTGCTCACGCGGGTACGCCAGCTTTGACTACGAAATCGACGAATATCGCGCTGGTGACCTGGTACGTATTTCCATTTTGGTGAATGCCGAGCCTGTCGATGCATTGGCCTTTATGGCGCACCGTTCCCAATCAGAAGGCCGGGGTCGTCAGGTTTGCGCCCGCCTGAAAGATTTGATCCCGCGCCAATTGTTCAAAATTCCGATCCAAGCCGCCATCGG
>JABXIC010000118.1 GCA_013373265.1 Methylocystaceae bacterium
AAGCCGCAAGAGCAGGTGAAGCTGGTAAGGGGTTTGCTGTTGTGGCATCAGAAGTAAAATCTCTCGCCAATCAAACGGTAAATGCAACGATGGATATCACCAAACATGTTGCTGATATGCAGAATATGACCAAAGAAACAGTCGAGGCAATTGAATATCTGTTCAATTCACTGACTGAGGTAAATGAATTAACCAACGAGATGTCACATTCAATTTCAGAGCAAGATGCGGCAACAGAAGAAATTAACAAAAACATTCAGGAAACAGCGGTAGGTATCCAAGGGATTACAAATAATATCCAGACGGTCAGTGATGCGGCAAAGAATTCGCAATCTGCGGCTGGTGATCTTTCTTCAATTGTTCAGGAACTTGATATGCAGTCATCCAATTTGGAAAAAACACTGCAAAGCTTCCTGACGCGTATGAGAAGCCAATAAATAACGCCAGACCGCAAACTGACCTGTTTCGAAAATCCTAGATCGATGTGATTTTATAAGAGCATGTTAATCGTGCGTTTTGCTATATCGGTGACCCCCACAATTCTTGCGCCTTAGAAGTGGTGAAATCTGGACAGGTTTCCTAACATTAGAGGTTTAGGATATACGACCTTGCAGGGCACTTCTTGCACGAACAGGTCGGATATTTCTTCCTGCTTCTTTCCATAATCACTTCAATTTTGAAGACATATTATTAAAAGAGATGATTTCAAATCACAAGGTGAAGCTGCTTTTTTTTGAGTAGCTGTACAATGAAAGACAAGTAAAAGAAAAATAGCCTATCCGTGACACTATGCAACAAAATGCAATAAAAATATTTTTTACGATACTTTTTATATGTGTTAAACAAAACCGAGGGTTTTTATTCCCTGAAAATTAAGTGACCTAGAGGGGTGTTTTTATATGAGGCAATGGCTTTTATTTGGGCTTGGGTTCGTGATATGTGGCCTTGTTTTCTCCTTTCATGCCAAAGCGGGTGGGGTAAAAAAGAGTGAGGCTATCCAGTCTCAACTTCTTATCATGGTCGACGGACCAGAGGGAAAAACGCAGTGTATTGAGCTCCCGGATTTAAATCGAGGCGGATGGTTAAAGGTCAATCATTTACGTCCTGGGCAAGAGCCTCTAAAGACCAATATTTTGCTTAATGCGGGACAGAACTTTCTAAACTTATCATCTCAATCCAGTGGCATCGGTCAATTTAGCCTTGATATTACTCCCTCAGATGCGATCGTTTATATGAATGGCAAGCGCTTAAGTGGAGCTTTGCAAAATTTAAGTGCCCCCGTTGGCTTTCATCAAATCCGTGTACAAAAAGAAAATTACTACACAAAGGGAAGCGGTATAGCGATTACGCCCTGTGGTTCCGCAAATCTTTCAATTCGCTTACAGAAAATAGCGCCTCGTCCTGAAGTGAAAAAAACTGTTGAGAAGGTTTCTCGATTGACCCCGGTGTCAGGTGAGACCTTTAAAGATTGTTCAACATGCCCTGAAATGATTGCGCTGAAACCAGGCCACTTCACGATGGGCGCTGTTGATGGTGGTGTGGCAAAAGACGCTTTTGTCCGGGACGTTACAATCAATAAACCTTTTGCCGTATCAATGTTTGAAATTACATTTGACCAATGGGATGCATGCGTTCGTGACGGCGGTTGTGGCGGTTATTCCCCCAAAGACAACGGTTGGGGGCGTGCGGGACATCCGGTCATTCACGTCAGTTGGAATGATGCACAAGCCTATTTGGATTGGATTTCAAAAAAGACGGGCCAATCTTACCGTTTGCTGAGTGAAGCAGAATGGGAATATGCCGCACGTGCGGGTTCAAACACAAGTTACAGCTGGGGGGATGACCTTGGTTCTGGTCGTGCAAATTGTGCCAATTGCGGGTCAAAGTATGACGCTTTAGAAACAGCCCCTGTAGGGACATTTAAAGCCAATGATTTTGGCCTTTTTGATACCACCGGCAATGTCTGGGAATGGGTTTCTGATTGCTATGAACAAGATGCATACCAAACCTATCAAGCTTACCCCAAACCTTATGCGCCTTCAAAAAGTTGCAACCGCGTTTTGCGTGGTGGTGCTTGGGACTTAATTGGGCAAGGGGCAACGACGGCTTTTCGTTTTAATGCAAATGACCAATTACGTTCAAATGCCATTGGTTTTCGCATTGCACGTGATTTACAGGAGTAATTCAAAATGACATATACTTTACCGGGCGCTTTCGCGCTAGAGCAACGCATTATGTTTGATGGTGCCATGGTTGGTGATGTTGTAGATGCAACATCTGATGGGGATCATGCGCATGAGGCGACGCCTGCCCCTTCCGAAACAGCGCGTAAAGAAGTTGTTATTATTGATCCTTCTGTGAAAGATTATCAAACACTTGCTGCAAGTGCGCCAGCAAGTGCCGAAGTCTTGATCTTGGGCGAAAATGCCACTTTGCAAGATATCGCCGACTTACTGGCCGGGCGCTCGGACTTGGACGCCATCCATTTAATCACCCACGGGGATGAAGGTGCATTGATCCTGGGTGGAGAACGCATTGATAGTTCTAACCTGAATGCCGATACACTCGCGCTCATTGGGGCCAGCTTAAACGAAAATGGCGATATGATGCTCTATGGCTGTAACGTTGGCGCCGATGGTGAAGGTCAGGGTTTTATAGATCAAGTTGCCCAGCTTACAGGGGCTGATGTGGCTGCCTCTGATGATTTAACAGGGGCCGAAAGTCTTGGCGGGGATTGGGATTTGGAAGTGAATGCTGGTTTTGTTGAAGCAACAGCAATTTCTTCAGACAGTTATGAGAGAGTGTTAGCCGTTCCGACTGTAACAGGAAACCCTGCTTCAGTAACAGTTACGGAAGATACGGCGTCAAATGTTGATTTATCTGCAATGGCTTTTGATGATACGGATGGTGACACGTTGACTGTAACTCTTACAGCTAGTGCAGGTACCTTCTCTACTCCTGCGGATGGAGCTGCTGTAGGGGCGGGTGTTACTGAAACACTGGTAAGTGCAACCCAAATAACACTTGTCGGGGCTGCAGCTGATATTAACACTTATCTGGATACGGCATCGAATATAAAATATACAGGTGCTGCTAATGTGAGTGGAACTGCAGCTGCAACCATTACCGTCAGTGCGAATGATGGGAATTCGAATGATTTAGCATCGAATCCGACGATTAATATTGATATTACAGCAGTAAATGATGCTGCACCTGTTCTGGATAATTCCAAGTCACCTGTTTTGACAAAAGTTGCACCTGGAGACCAAGCAAGCGCAGGTGATACAGTCGCCGATATTATTGTTGATGGTTCTATAACAGATGGGGATGGTAGCGCTGTTGAAGCCATTGCAATTACTTCTGTTGATAATACAAATGGCATATGGCAATTTTCTATTGACGGGGGTACTACTTGGTCAAATATATCAGCGACAACAGGACAGGTCGTTGATTTAAGTGCTGCGTCCTTGTTACTTGATTCTGCAAATAAAGTTAGGTTTGTTCCAGATGCGGGTTTCTCTAAACAAGCAACTTTTACGTTTCGTGCTTGGGATAAATCAACGGGCGCAGTTGGTGATACACCAGATACAACAAACAATGGAACGACGACCGCGTATTCAACCGCTACTGACACGGCCAGTGTTTTAGTTACAAAGCTCGTTACGGGTCTCGGCGGGGCTGATGGTCTTGGTGAAACGGTTCTTGCCAAAAATGGTACTGCACAAACGGCTCTCACATCAGGATCACTTGATGACGGCTATTGGAAGGTCGATGTTTCTTCTGTCTTTGATGCCGGGTTCAAAGTCGGTGACACCACTTATAGCGGAGCGACCGATTTCTACATCGGTACAAATGGCTATGTTACGCTCGGACATGGTAATACTTCATTTAGTGGTGTTGACATTACAACTTATAACAAGGGACCTTTATTTGCGGCCTTTTTAACAGATATTAAGCTGAAAGCCTCTTCAACCCTTAATGCAGACTGGAGTAATGAACTAAATGGAGTATATGTTGATACAGATACTGTAAATGACATTGTTACTATTACATATTTTGATGTAGGACCATACTCCGACCCTACGAGCTTTGAGTCACGTGAAGGTAATGATATTCAAATTCGCCTTTCAGATGCAGGCGATGGGAATTTCAATATTGAATATGTTTATGCTGATGTTCAATGGTCAGGAAATGCTTCTAATTATGCTGTTGCAGGTTGGACCATGGGGGATGGCTCTACGTATGGCGTTGTTAGTGGATCGGGCACCACTGCGGTAAAAGATTACGATACAACAACACCTTCTAAAACTTGGGGGGTTACAGGTGGTGTGATTGAAGGTGCTGTTGTAAGAGATACAGAAACAGTTGATGGCTCACCGACAGAGGCACCTGCGGATGTTGCGGATGCGCCCCCTCGTGTTGACCCGCTTGCGATTTCGGATGATCCTGTTGTCAGTGAGAAGGGAACCGATGGATTTGGTGGTGATGGGTTGCAAACCATTATTGGTGCGGATCCGGTTGGTGATGGTCTCGGCACAGATGGCCTGCGTACGGTTATTGGAAATGATGGTGCAGGTGATGGTTTAGGGAGTGATGGCACCCGTACCTTTGGTATCGCAGGTCCTCCTGAAAGCGGTGGTTTCGGCGGTGATGCAGGGGGCTTTGCTGCTGCAGGGTTCGGTGGTAATGGTGGTTTTGCTGCGGGCCTTGGTGGTTTTGATGGTGCTGGCTTTGGCGGTGATGCGGGGGGTGACTTTAACCTTGGTTCCGGTTTTGATGCTGGTCTTGGCGCTGGGGATGCAACAGATGGTCCGCTTGGGGCGAATGGTGAAGAACTTCTTGGCCCCGATGGACAGCCTTTGCCACAGTCAATAGGTGAACCACAAGCGAGCCTTCAACCACAAGGGCGGACGAGTTTTAGCCAACAAATGGCGCAAAACGGTGTTGACGGGCAATTGCAACGTCATCTTCAACTTCTGAAAGCTGCAAAAAATTTAGCGGCTTAATATACTCACAATACTATCTAAAAATCAGGGGATACGATTTTAATGAAACTAAAAAACATTAAGTTTTTAGCAACCGCGTCATTGGTTGTTTTATTAACAGCATGTTCAACATCACCGGAAAGCTTAAATCAGGCTGACCTGAGCTTAAGCGCAACAACGGATGCAGAACTGATGTTTGGTGACAATGAAGCCATCAGTGGTGAATTGACGTTATCTGATGCCATTGCGCGTGCATTAAAATATAACCTTGATCATAAAGCCAAAGCGATGGAACAGGCTCTTGCCATGCGCCAAACCGATTTGGATAAGCTTGAACTTTTGCCAACGCTGACAGCAAATGCGGGTTACACCCATACTTCAGAATATGATGCGACCAACAGTCAAACGGTGGGGTCAAGTGCGGCACCGGGGGCATATACCTATTCTGCAGATAAAGGTTCGATAACAGGTGATTTGACCATGGGCTGGAATTTGTTGGATTTTGGAGTGAGCTACTATAATTCTAAACAAAATAATAACCGCGCTTTAATCGCAGAAGAACGTCGCCGCAAAGTTATACATAACTTGGTCAAAGAAGTTCAGGCGGCTTATTGGCGTATGGTGGCGGCACAAAAACTTGAAAACCGTGTAAAAGCAGCACGCAAGAATGCGCAGCAAGCTTTAATGCAAGCTGAACGTATTGAACAAGAACGCGTTCAATCCCCAGAAAAAGCATTGCGTTACCAAAAGCAGCTGTTGCAAAATACACGTCAACTTGAAGCCATCAATCAACAACTTTCAACAGCGCGCTATGAACTGGCCGCTTTGATTAATGTACGACCGGGGACAAATTTCCGTGTGGCGATCCCGTCAACAGATACATTGGTTTTACCCAAATGGGCGGCTTCTGTTGAAGATATGGAACAGTTGGCATTTCAAAACAATCCGGATTTGCGCGAAAAAATATATTTGACGCGCATTGCTGTGGATGAAACTAAAAAATCAATCTCATCCCTTTTACCGGGCATCGATCTGAGCTTCGGCCGTAACTATGATGACAATTCTTTCCGCGATGAAAACCGCTGGTTTGAATTCAGTACATCCTTGAGCTTTAATCTGTTCAATGTCTTTAAAATTCCGGCGCGCCAAGCATTTGGGGAAGCCAATGAAAAACTGGCAGAAGTACAACGTCTTGCCCTGCGTATGGCCTTGCTGGCCCAAGTACATGTGGCGGATCGCAAATATCACAATGCTGTCAAAATGTTTGAACAAGCCGATAAAATGTATTCTGTAGATAAACGCTTGTCTCAACATGTGTCAAAGCGTGCAAGATCAAATAGCGAAGGGGTGTTGGAAAGTATATCTCAAGAAACAGCAGCGATTGGTTCTGAGCTTCAACGATACCAAGCCTATTCAGAAGTGATGGCCGCTGTGGGTCGTATCCATTCGACATTGGGTATTGGCATTATCCCGGCAGGCACATCAGCAACCACGCTTGATGAGATCAGTGCGGCTGTTGATCATGCGATGGCAGATTGGCGTTCTGGCGCAGCGATTAACAAGGAAGTACAGGTTTTAAATCAGGTGCCTACAGAAGCCCCTGCTCCTGTGGCTAAACCTGAGGCTAAGGCTAAGGCTAAGCCTGAACCTGAACCTGAACCTGAATCAAAAGCTGAAATCACGGCTGTTGAAAAAACTGAACCACAAGCTGACGTGAAAAAACCTGCGATCACCGTTTTAAAACCTGTCTATGTTGATTTTAATCTGAATGAAGGTCCTGGTGAAGCCCCCATTATGAAAGCGACTCTGGACTGTAAAAGCATTGAAACAGGCAGTACTGAAAATGGTTGGGTTGAAGTCAGTGGCACCAATGCTAAAGGTCTTAATATGAATGGATGGGTGCACAGTATTTACCTGACGCAAGGCCTGTTGCAGTGTAAGAAACTGGCGGCTGCGGGTTCATAAAAGAAAGTTATGACTTGTGCATAGAAAATTTGCACTTTTTGGATTGATGATGGTTCTGTTGCCTTTAAAAGTTGAGGCGCAAGACCTGCAATCCCTTAACCCAGATGAAATATTTGGGCAATTGCGAAGCCGCAATATCACAACTTTGTCCAGTGAAATTGCAGCGAAGACCGATAGCATCCCTTTTCGAGATGGCGAAAGCTTTTTGAAAGGGGATGTTCTCGTTTCATTTGATTGTGGACTTTATCAGGCACGTGAAAACAAAGCGCAGGCCATTTTGAATGGTGCATTGAAAAAACATGCGGCAGAAAAGCGACTTGCAAAACTGGGTTCTGGTGGTCAACTGGATGTGGATTTAGCCGCAGCCAAAGTTGCAGAAGCCCGCGCAGACCTTCAAATCGCCAAACAACAAACGTCAAAATGTGTGTTAATAGCGCCTTACGATGGACGTGTTGTGCAACAACGTGCCGGAGAACATCAATTTATGCAAACGGGTGCTGCGGTGATTGATATTGTTGAAGAAGGCGTTTTAGAAATAGAATTTCTTGTGCCTTCAAAGCGGGTTGTTGGTTTAACAAAAGGCAGTGCATTTCGTTTTCATGTTATGGAAACAGATAAAACCTATCCAGCTGTTATTTTGCGCCGTGGTGCTTTGGTGGACCCGATCAGTCGCACAATTTCGATGATTGGAACCTTGACGGGGAAGGCACCTGATTTAATCGCAGGGATGAGCGGTCAGGTCTTGCTTGAGGTAGACAAATGAATGAAGCCGCTTTCAACCCTTTGGCTTTGTTGTTGGACTTTGAAAATCAAGTACGTGCACTCCAAAGTTTGCCTGAACTGACCTATTTTATTGCCAATGAAACACATAAACTCAGCCCTTATCGCCAAGCGGTTGTTTTTGATGCCCAAGGCAAGGTTTTAGCGCTTTCAGGTGTGGCCACTGTCGAAAGTAACGCGCCTTTTGTTCAATGGTTACAAGGCGATTGCTGGGCGCACATTCGAGAACTTGATAATATCAAATCTGAACAGGTTGATGCCATTGCTGGAACGGGTGCGGATTGGTTGCCTGCGTTTGTCTCATTCTTTCCCTTGATCGCGCCCAATGGAAAAAAGCATGGTATGTTGATGCTGGCACGGGAGAAGGCATGGCAAAAAGATGAAGCGATCTTCTTGTCACATATATCCCAAGCTTATGCTTATTGTTGGGCGCAACATATGCCAGAACCACGGGTATCTTTCCTTAAAAGAATACCCGACAGAACAAAAATAGCAATTGGGCTCTGTCTCGTCTTGGCTTTATTGTTCCCTGTGAAGCTAAGCGTTTTGGCACAAGCCGAAGTGGTTGCCAAAGACCCTGTTGTGGTACGCGCGCCTATGACAGGAATTGTGGAAAAAATTCTGGTTAACCCCAATCAACGGGTTAAAAAAGATGATAAACTGGTCCGTCTGGATCAAACGGACCTTAAAAACCAACGCCGTGTTGCACAGAAAACATTACAGAGCTTGATTGCACAATATCGACAAACAGCGCGTTTGGCTCTAACCGACCCTAAAGGGCGACAGAGTTTAACGGCCATTTCAGGGCGACTTAAAGAACAACAAGCGCAACTCTCTCAACTTGATGAGCAATTGGCGCGCACCATCATTACCGCGCCAAAGGCCGCAACGGTTGTTTTAGATAAAGTGGAAGATTGGTTAGGTAAACCCGTGCAAGTGGGGGAACGTATCTTATTGCTTGCCAATGAAAATGATCTGGAAGTGGAAGCGTGGCTTGCTGTCTCTGATGCGATTGCTTTGGAAAAAGGCAGTTCCGTCAAAGTTTTCTTAAATGCATCCCCTTTGGCATCTCTTAAGGCGACCATAAAATATATTTCATATAAAACACAAATACGCCCGGATGGTATCTTAGCGCATCGTGTTCTCGCCGATATTTCAACAAACCAAACCTTGCCACGTTTGGGCGCACGTGGGACAGCCCGTCTAGAAGGGGAAACGGTACCTTTTATTTATTGGATGTTGCGCCGCCCCTTGGCAACTGTGCGCCAATATGTAGGGCTCTGATATGTCCGAGCTTCCCCAATTACGTGAAGAATTGGAATTTCATGCTGGTACGCCAAGTGAAAATGGTCATCCGACGTGGCTGATTAGTGATCCTGTCAGGAATAAATTTTTCCAAATTGATCAAAAAACATTTGAGGTCCTATCACGCTGGCATATGGGCTCAGCCCTTAAAATTGCACAAAGTGTTTCGCATGCCACTGTTTACAACATCAGCGAAGAATTTGTGACACTGGTGATTGAATTTTTAAGCCAACATCAACTCATTAAAATTACAACGGCTGAAGGCCGTGCTAAATTATTTCGTATAAAAAACGGGATGAAACAAAGCTTCTTCATGTGGTTGATCCATCATTATCTTTTTTTTCGTATCCCGCTGATCCGCCCAAATGCATTTTTAGACAAAACAATGCGGTTTGTTGAACCACTTTATTCATCCACTGTCTTGTACGGGTTGATAGCTTGTTTGACGATTGGGTTATTTATGCTCAATCAGCAATGGGATATCTTTCGCACCAGCTTCAACGATATGTTTTCCTTGAAGGGTTTTGTCTATTTTTTCATCGCCCTTTCTCTCAGTAAAATTGGTCACGAATTGGGGCATGCCTATACGGCAAAACGCTATGGCTGTCGCATTCCGACAATGGGGGTTGCTTTCTTGGTGATGTGGCCCATGCTGTATACAGACACCAACGAAACTTGGAAGTTAAGATCTCTAAAGGAACGCCGCAATGTTGCACTCGCAGGTATGACGGTGGAACTGTCCTTGGCCATCTTGGCAACCCTTGCGTGGTCATTTATGGGATCTGGTGCGTTGCGCGATATGATGCTGGTTCTGGCAACAACAACCTGGATATCCTCTTTGTTAATCAATATTAGCCCGTTTATGCGCTTTGATGGGTATTATTTGTTGTCAGATTGGTTAAATGTCCCAAATTTACACAACCGTTCTTTTGCGTTAACGCGCTGGTGGTTGCGCGAAGTTTTATTTGACCTAAAACATCCAAAGCCGGAAGCTTTTAACCAGACCAAAACAATTTTCCTGATCGGGTTTGGTTTTTTTGTCTGGATATACAGACTGCTTTTATTTCTGGGCATTGCGGTCTTGGTTTATCATTTTTTCATTAAGGCGGTGGGGATTATCCTGTTCTTGGTGGAAATCGTTTATTTCGTTGGCAAACCCATTTGGTCAGAGCTTAGAATTTGGCTGGCTTTAAAAAATAAAATCGTATCAACGCGGCGCAGTTTATATACGGGACTGGCTTTCATTTGCCTGCTCGCCTTTTGTGTTATCCCTTGGTCTACAACGGTTGTCGCCCCGGCTCTTTTTGAAGCACAAGATCATGTAACGATTTACACGAAGCAGGAAGGTCGCCTTGTTTCTATCAACAAGAAAGAAGGTGATCTGGTGCAAGTGGGTGATGTTCTTTTTCGTTTTGAAAACCCTGACCTCACCTTGAAGTTAAAGAGCTTGAAAGCAAAGCGTCAAAATTTGGATTATGCAAAAAACGCTGCCTTTTATTCTGAAGATTTTCGTCAACAAAATGATACGACTTTTGCTGAAATTGCAAAGGTTGATGCTGAGATTGATATCCTTAAAGAACAACAGGAATCATTGAATATCATTGCGAAACAAAATGGGGTTTTTAGTGACTTAGAGAAAGGACTGTCGCTTGGTCAATGGGTGGGTCCTGATCAACGCCTTGCTGCGACCTTCAACCAAGACAAGGCACAGATTATTGCGTATATTCAGGAAGAAGATATTGAACGTGTGAAACAAAAAGCCAACTGCCAATTCTATTCCAATGAACCGGACCTCTTTAAGACTGAAAAATGTCAGATCGACTTTATCGAACATGTTGCCAGCCCCATTTTAAATGAACACGCGTTAGCCAGCCCCTATGGTGGCATGTTAAAAGTGCGTGAAGCCGAGGGACTTCTTTACCCTGAAAAAGCAGTTTACAAAGCGCATCTCTCTATAAATGGAGAAGATAAACTTCCTGAGAGGCAAGTTGTTGGAAGTGTCAACATTGATGCAGAAAGTAAAAGTTTAGCGTTTTCCTTATGGTATTTGATGAGCGTTGTTTTAAATAAAGAAATGACCTGGTGAGTGAATGGCCTCACACCCTAAAACTGGAGAGCACCTTCTCCGTTTAGGGAACGGGTCCAAGCCGTGAACTGGCGTCAAGGACTAGCTTCTTTCTCATAATAATGACAGCAAGGTGCTCGTGAATGAAGCGTCATTTGTCGTCGGCTGTTGCACCAGCACGTTCCGACAGCAGTTTCTCAGCAATCTCCATGGCCTCTTCGCGAGACGAGACGAGCTTCATCGGATAGCCCCAGAATTTGGCAAAGGCTACACCGAAAGGCTTGTATGCCAGACGCTTGGTCGCGCTTGGTTCAATCACGATCATCGCCAG
>JABXIC010000178.1 GCA_013373265.1 Methylocystaceae bacterium
GCTTCAAAGAAGAAGAGTTCAAACAAATTGGTCATTTGATCAGTGATGTGTTGGATGGTCTTGCAGCAAATGGCGAAGACAACAACCAAAGCGTTGAACAAGAAGTCCGCGCGAAAGTCGGGGAACTTTGCAAAAAATTCCCGGTTTATGAAGACTTCTAAGGAAGAATACGATGCGTTGTCCATTTTGTGGTGACCCTGATACACAAGTAAAAGACTCACGTCCCACAGAGGACAGCGCATCCATTCGTCGCCGTCGCTATTGTCCAGCTTGTGCGTCACGTTTCACAACATTTGAACGCGTACAACTGCGCGAATTGATGGTGGTAAAACGCGATGGGTCAAAAAAGCCATTTGATCGAGAAAAGCTTCTCAGCTCTATCCGCATCAGCTTGCGCAAACGCCCTGTCGACGAAGAAAAAATTGAACGTATTGTTAGCTCGATTCAACGTCAGTTGGAAACATCTGGGGAAACCGAGATACCTTCTGCTGTTATTGGTGAAAAGGTGATGGACGTTTTATTGGAATTAGATAAAGTAGCATACGTAAGATTTGCATCCGTCTATAAAGATTTCCGTGAAGCAAAGGATTTCGAGGAATTTGTCGAGAATTTGGGAACACATAAAAAATAATTCCCCTAAGGCTTCTGTCAATGACGAAGCTTATATGAACGCCGCCCTGTCACTTGCACAACGCGGGTTAGGGAACGTATGGCCGAACCCTGCGGTTGGCTGCATTTTGGTCAAAGATGATATTGTTTTAGGCCGTGGCTGGACACAACCCGGTGGTCGCCCCCATGCAGAAACCGAAGCCTTAGGCCGTGCGGGTGATCATGCAAAAGGGGCTACAGCTTATGTCACGCTTGAGCCTTGCTCTCACCATGGGCAAACACCACCTTGCGCTGACGCCTTAATCAAGGCCGGGGTAACACGGGTTGTTATTGCGGTAGAAGATCCGGACCCGCGTGTGTCTGGCAATGGCATCAAAATGTTAAAAGACGCCGGAATCGACGTCACTCTCAATGTCTGTCGGGAAAAAGCAATTGAGATCAATGAAGGATTCTTTTTAAAGGTCCTGAAAAACCGCCCCATGTTTACCATGAAAATGGCCACCACACTGGATGGTCGCATTGCCGTTCACACCGGCGAGAGCCAATGGATTACAGAGGCACCAACACGCTTGCAAGGTCATCTGTTGCGCGCCACCCATGATGCCATTATGGTCGGGATTGGAACCGCGACAGAAGACAACCCGCGATTAACCTGTCGTCTGCCCGGTTTGGAAGAACACTCACCGGTACGCATTGTTGTTGACCGTCGCATGCGCCTGCCACTGACCAACCATCTGGTCACGCAAGCTCATGAAATCCCGACTTGGATGATTACTCTTGGAGATCAGGACGATATTCGTGCTGAAGCTTATCAAGAAGCTGGTATAGAATTGATTATCCCCCCAGATGCAACAGGTGCAGATGGCGGCATTACATTATCTTGGGTCGCAGAAGAACTGGCCAATCGTGGTTTAACGCGTGTCTTGGTAGAAGGTGGAAGCCACCTTGCAGCCGCCATGTTACGCAGGAAACTGATTGATCGGCTCTCTTGGATGCGTGCCCCACGCATCATGGGCCATGACGGCATCCCCGTCACACAGGCTTTTGGTGTCGACCACTTGGAGGAAACTCCATTCTTTGATCGCACATATTCATTTGCGTCCGGCGACGATGTGGTGGAAGTCTATCGTCGTCGTGACCTTGATATTGCATAATATACTGAAACGAAAGGCTGCTTTAAAATGTTCACAGGCATTATTACTGATTTAGGTAAAGTAAAATCCATCGAGAAAACTGGCGATACCCGCTTTGAATTCGAAACGAATTACGACATGTCCAGTGTCGATATCGGCGGTTCCATTGCCTGTAACGGCGCCTGCATGACGGTCATTGAAAAAGGCCCAAACTGGTTTGCCATCACCGCTTCCGGTGAATCTTTATCCAAAACCACCATGGGGACTTGGACAGTGGGCTCCCCGATCAATTTTGAACGTGCATGCCGCGTTGGTGATGAATTGGGTGGACATATTGTTTCCGGTCACGTGGATGGTATTGCCGAAATTTTGTCGATCACCGAAGAAGGTGATTCTCATCGTTTTAAATTCAAATCCCCAAAAGAATTAAAGAATTTCATTGCGCCCAAGGGCTCAGTTACGCTAAACGGCATCTCTCTTACCGTAAATGAGGTTGAAGATAATGTCTTTGGCATCAATATTATCCCTCATACGATGGAAGTGACCAACTTAGGTACTGCAAAGGTTGGGGACTTCGTGAATTTAGAAATCGACATGTTGGCACGATATGTCGCACGTCTTCTGGAAAAGGATGAAAAATAAAGTGACCGATTACAGTCAATATCTGTCCAGTATAGAAGAAATCATTGAGGATGCAAAAAACGGACGCATGTTCATTCTCGTCGATGATGAAGATCGCGAAAATGAAGGTGATCTGGTTATCCCGGCTGAAAAAGCTGATGCCGATGCCATCAATTTTATGGCAAAGCACGGACGCGGCCTGATTTGTCTTGCCATGACAGGTGAGCGTATCGATCACCTTGGTCTGCCGTTGATGACAACCCATAACGCGTCACGTCACGAAACCGCCTTTACCATTTCTATTGAAGCGCGTGAAGGCGTAACAACAGGCATTTCTGCGGCAGATCGCGCCTTGACGGTTGGGGTTGCCATTGCAGAACAATCCTCACGTCAAGATATCGCCACACCGGGTCATGTCTTTCCACTACGTGCCCGTGATGGCGGCGTATTGGTACGTGCAGGCCATACAGAAGCATCCGTTGATGTAGCACGTCTGGCCGGGCTAAACCCCTCGGGCGTCATCTGTGAGATCATGAACGAAGACGGCACCA
>JABXIC010000058.1 GCA_013373265.1 Methylocystaceae bacterium
AACGGTTTTCAAGACCGCCGCATTCGACCACTCTGCCAGCCATCCACAGGATGTGGGGAGGGTAATAGCCCAAACCCCAAATCCTTGCAAGCGTGAATTTTCTGTTTTCACGACTTTTTTTTATATTAAGCGTTTATGCCTTTCTTTGCGGCTTGCATTGCTTCGCTTAAGACATCCACATCGCCGATGTGATTGGCGAGTAAGAGGATCAATTTGGCATTCAGGTCGCGGCTTTGATCGTTGCTTAAGTCACGGTGCAAATCGATCAGTTCTTCGTAGAAATCATCGGGTGCCGCGAGATTTGGTTTCGTATTTAAGGCCATTGGTTCAACCTCCCTTAGTTTTGCGCTGTTGCACGTTTAACAGCGGCTTCAATTTTGGATGTATCGAAACTGCGCCAGCGTGCAGCCACGTGTTGGTCTGGACGGATCAGATACGTCGTCCCGTCTTGAGCATCATAGCGTTCTTTTAAACAGCCCAGGCTGTCGATCATGTCTTTGCCGATGACAACCACATCACACGCAATGCCGTTGACGTCTATGGCGTTTGTTTTAGGGTCTGAACCAAAGACAATGACTTTAAAGCGAGAGTCCGCAATTTGATTGAGGAACCAACCTTCTTGTCCTTCTACGGTGACGGGGCCATCGGCGCAGTTGGTGCCGGGCAACATCTTGCCGGAAAATGCATCTTCATCCGGGGTGTTGAGGGAACTGTTGAGATAGGGGGTCGGCATGGACAGACGGCCGGAATTGACCAGTGGACGGGCAAATTCAAAGTCGCTGGCCAGATCCAGTACCGCATCACGAAAAGCGCGTGAAATATCACTTTTGGGGGTGATGAAGTCTGTTGAGCGGGTGGAGTTGAGCAGATTGTCTGCGGCTGCAAAGACGCGTTCTTCGCTGTAGCTGTCCAACAGGCTGTCCGGTGCTTTACCATCCATCACCAATTTTAACTTCCATGTCAGGTTGTCGATGTCCTGCACACCTGTGTTGGCACCACGCGCCCCAAATGGGGAAACCTGGTGTGCTGCGTCACCGGCAATAAAGACACGGCCACATTTGAAGTCTTGCAATTGACGACAGGCAAATTGGTACACAGATACCCATTCCAATTCAAATTCCACATCGTCACCGAGCATGGCTTTCAGGCGTGGAATGACGTTTTCCGGTTTTTTCTCTTCTTCCGGATCACAATCCCAACCCAATTGAAAATCGATGCGCCAGACATCATCGGATTGCATATGAAGCAAAACAGATTGATTGCGGTGGAAGGGCGGGTTGAACCAGAACCAGCGTTCTGCCGGGAAGTCTGCCTTCATGACCACATCAGCAATCAAGAATCTGTCCTGAAAGAAATGACCTTCAAAATCAAGCCCCAGCATTTTACGGGTGTCTGAATTTGCACCGTCACAGGCAACCACATATTCGGATTCTAAGGCATAAACACCATCCGGCGTTTCGACTTGCATTTTAACGTGATCGTCGTTGTTTTTGAGGCTGATGATCTTGGATTTCCAACGGAAGTCGATCAGGTTGCCATACTGTTTTTTGCATTCATCAATCATATATTCTTCAAGGTAATATTGTTGAAGGTTGATGAAGGCCGGTATTTTATGATTGTCTTCAGGCAGGAGGTCGAATTGATATACAAGTTCTTCATCTCTGAAAACTTTACCGACTTTCCATTCCACGGATTTTTCAATCATGCGTTCGCCAACGCCAAGGCGATCCCAAATTTCCAACGGGCGCTTGGCGTAACAAACGGCGCGTGAGCCGATGGATACTGTGTTGCTGTCATCCAAGACGACACAAGGAATGCCTTGTTTGGCAAAATCAAGCGCGGTTGTTAAGCCGACGGGGCCAGCGCCTATAATGACAGCTTTATGGCGTTTGATGGTCCCCGTCTTTTGTTCATCGGACTGCACGTAGTCGAATTCTGGATATTCGTATGTGTTTAACATTTTTTTCCTCCCCAATTTTTTTATGTATTTATGCGTTGAATTCTTTTTCGTGCATCCATCTGGCATGTTGCGGTGCGCGTTTGGTTTTTGACCATTCTTCCAGCATTTCCCATTTTACGTCATCCAAGCGCTTGCTCATGTCTGGTGTGGCTGTGTTTGCGGCCAATTCCAGACGATGCCCGCTGGGGTCAAAGAAGTAGATTGATTGGAAAATGGTGTGATCGGTCGGTCCGACAACATCAATGTTGTCCGCTTCCAGCTTGGCTTTAATGTCCATCAACTCATCGACGGATCCCACTTGAAAAGCGATGTGCTGGCACCATGCCGGTGTATTTTCATCCCGCCCCATTTTGGGGGAGTTGGGTAATTCAAAAAAGGCGAGGATGTTACCATTACCGGCATCTAAAAAAATATGCATGTAAGGGTCGGGTTCTTTTGTAGAAGGAACTTCGTTTTCTGCAATAGCAAGTACGAAATCCATATCAAGGTATTTTTGATACCACTCGACAGTTTCTTTAGCGTCGACACAACGGTAAGCAACGTGGTGAATTTTTTCTATGGTCATTTATCTCTCCCTTAGGCAAAAAAGCCCATTAAGTTTCGAATGAAACTATAATGGTTACATATGTAACTAATCAAGTAAAAAATTTAAATACGCAAAAAAACTTGCGAAAAAAGCGCTATCGTCTATAAATAGTAATGTTTGAAACTAAATAAAGATCGCGAATAATTTCGCTTAAAAACATGAAGCAAAAGACACCTGAACGCTTTCATTTAGAAAGCTTTTTTCCATATCTCGTACGTATTTATTATCGTGCGGTCAGTCATGCTGTGACAGCCATTTATGAGCGTGATTACGGTTTAACTGTGTCGGAATGGCGTGCGATGGCCGTTCTTGGTAATGACCAACCGTTATCGGCAGGTGAAATTGTGACTCGTTCAAGTATTGATAAGGTCAGGGTCAGCCGTGCCATTGCCGGGTTGACAAAAGCGGGGTACCTGGAGCGCCGTGTTGACGAAGATGATCGTCGCAAGGTTGCGCTGCAATTAACCCGTTCCGGTCAGGCCGTGTTTGAAGAACTGGTCAGAAAGGTTTTGCTCTTGGAAGATCAAATGCTTTCTGGGTTGAGCGATGAAGAAAGAAAACAACTGGTCAATTTGATGGCGCGTGTACGTACAAATGCAGAAGCGCTTGAACCGGATGAAGAATAACTTATCTTATAATTAGGTGGTCTATTTGCTTTGATGTGCGTATGATCCACCAATACATACCTTTTATACCAATGCAGGAGAGCTGGATATAGATGCCAGCGCCGAAGGAGCAAACGCCCCGACAATCTCTCAGGCACATGTACTGCATTTGGTTTAAGGCTCTGGAGAGCGGATGAAAATTCATCCCACCGAAGGTCAACCCCCTTATTGCAATAGCCAAGCGGGGGTCTATCTCAGGTTAAAGGACAGAGGGGGCACAACTTAAGAACAGTAAGTATGGCTGTTGATTTAGGGAGTGCCGATCATGAACGCAGAAGACCGTCAAAAACAACTTGATACCAATCTCAGTGTGGTGGACTTATTTACCATTGGTATTGGGCCAAGCAGTTCCCATACCGTAGGGCCCATGCGCGCAGGGTTCTTGTTTTCACAGGATTTGCGTAAAGAAGACCTGCTTGAACGCACTGTTAGAATTCGCATTGATCTTTATGGGTCTTTGGCTTTAACGGGCAAGGGGCACGCAACTGACACGGCTGTTTTGCTGGGGCTTAGTGGGCAACGCCCGCGTTATATTGATCCGGATGTTATCCCGGAAATTATTGGCAATATTCGAAAAAATAATTGTTTAAAAGTGGCTGATCTGCATGAAATTTCATTTTTTGAAAGTGATGATCTGATCTTTAATTATGATGAGATTAAGCCGGAACATTCAAATACCATGCAAATCACGGCCTTTAATGCGATGGGGCAGCTGCTATATAGCCAGCAATATTTTTCTGTCGGTGGTGGATTTATCGTTGAAAAAGGCGATCATAACAGCATCGAATATAGTGGGGATAATGTCACGTTGCCTTTTCCTTTCAGTTCAGGCGATGAACTGTTGGCGATCGGTAAAGAACAAGGTTTGACCATTCCGGAAATTATGATGGCGAATGAGTTGGCTTGGCGCAGTGAAAATGAAACCATAGATTTTGTTTTACGTATTCGTGATGCCATGAACGACTGTATTAATCGCGGTTGTGAACAAACCGGATATTTACCCGGTGACTTCAAGGTAAAAAGGCGTGCGCGTGACCTGTATCTGGAATTAACCCAACGCCCTGAAGAGGCTTTTAAAGACCCCTTGACGGTCATGGATTGGGTCAACCTTTATGCCTTGGCGGTCAATGAAGAAAATGCCTCTGGCGGACGGGTGGTGACAGCCCCTACAAATGGTGCAGCGGGTATAATTCCTGCGGTTTTACGCTATTATGAACGTTTCTGCTCAGGGGCAAACGATGATGGTGTTGTGCGTTTTTTATTAACTTCCGCTGCGATTGGAGCGCTGTATAAAAAACGTGCCTCCATATCCGGTGCGGAAGTTGGGTGCCAGGGCGAAGTTGGCGTGGCGTGTTCTATGGCAGCTGCTGGATTGGTAGCTGCTTTACGCGGCACCAATGAACAAGTGGAAAATGCCGCAGAGATTGGCATGGAACATAATCTAGGATTAACATGTGATCCTGTGGGTGGTTTGGTTCAAATCCCGTGTATTGAACGCAACGCCATGGGGGCGATGAAAGCGATTAATGCGTCTCGCTTGGCCTTGCGTGGGGATGGTACGCACATGGTTTCATTGGATAAGGTGATTGAAACCATGCGCCAAACGGGTGCGGATATGCAAAGCAAATATAAGGAAACATCGCAAGGCGGTTTGGCTGTCAATATTGTTGCATGTTAACTTATCAAAAGTTGTATTTTTTTGATACCCGTCTTTCTTTTTTTTAAAGCTATATTGGTGAATCGCGCGTTAATTATCTTCTTTTTTTGATGATTTGGGCGACAAGTTATTTGACCTGTTGCTCAATGAAAGGCTGACTTCAATGTGGATTTGTCATGAAGTGAGATTCGCAGTGATGCAGCTCTGATGCTGTTTTTTCACACATTTTGGTCAATGCTTTAGAATTTTTTTTAGTTTTTAATGCTCTTATGAAATATGGTAATGTTTTGGTTTATTTCAATTTATTTCATTTTTTTTCATCCTTAACATAAAAATAGAAATAATTAAAAGTATCAAACCACTAGTTTGGTTACGGCTTTTGCCAAATTTTGCTATAATTTGCCCCATAAAAAAAAGACGTCATGCAATCTTGAGGGCATGGGATAGTTACATATTAGGCGGGCAAGCTTATGAATTATGTTGATAGTGGTTTGGGTCAGTCCGGGGGGACTGGTTCTGCCGATTTGGTTATGTCTGGTGATGACGCAAAAGTTGCATTGCCGCCGAGTTTTAATTTGGCAACGGTCCAGTTTGATCGACAAGGACCCGATCTGGAAATAACCTCTGCCGACGGCAAGACCATTCTTGTTACCAATTATTTCAGCGGTGGTTCCTCAACCAAAATTAATTTACCTAACGGTGTGGAGCTACCCAGTCACATCGTGACAAAGCTTGCCGGGCCCGTTGCCTCACATAATCAGCTTGCCCAAGCCGTAGATGCCGCCCTGTCTGAACCCATCGGTAAAGTCGAAACCGCTTCAGGCCAAGTTTTTGCCGTGCGTGCCGATGGTACCAAGGTTGCTTTGAAAGTTGGCGACAATGTCTTCCAAGGCGATGAACTTGTCACAGAAGGCGGTGCCTCTGTTGGTGTTGTTTTTGCGGATGAAACCACCTTCGCCTTGGGTGAAGATGGCCGCATGATCCTGGATGAAATGGTTTATGACCCGGGTGCGCAAGACGGTGCCATTGGTCTGACGCTTTTGTCCGGTGCCATGACGTTTGTGTCCGGTGCTGTGGCAAAAGTTAACCCGGATGCGATGGAGATCACAACCCCCGTTGCCACCATCGGTATTCGTGGGACAGCTGGTATTCTTAAGGTATTGAATGGCCAAACCGATGCAGCCCTGCTGCCGGAATTGGCGAAGGGGGATGTGGACCCTAACCAGCAAGGTGGTGATGGAACGGTCATTGGTGAGTTTGATGTTATTA
>JABXIC010000159.1 GCA_013373265.1 Methylocystaceae bacterium
GACCCCATTGCTGTTGGCGACATTCGTGAACTGGTAAAACACCTGAAGGACAAAGGCCTTGGCGTTCTAATCACCGATCACAATGTAAGAGAGACACTGGATATCATTGACCGTGCCTATATTATTCACGATGGTTCGGTCTTAATGGAAGGCACCCCTCAAGATATCGTCGGCAATGAAGATGTGCGCCGCGTTTATCTTGGCGACCGCTTTAGCTTGTAGGTGGATCTGGAATATGGCTCTTAGCGTCAGATTAGATCTCAAACAATCACAGTCACTTGTCATGACCCCCCAGTTGCAACAAGCGATTAAGCTGTTGCAAATGTCCAATATGGAACTGGGAACCTTCGTTGAAGAAGAATTGGAACGTAATCCACTCTTGCAACGCGACGAAAGCGAAAACACACCCATTCAGGAAATCGTTGACCCTCAAGTCGAAGCGTCTCCTGACAGTGAAAGCAATTCTTCTGCCTTAGAAGATATCAATCTCAATACCCAAGAAACCAGTAATGCCGATTCCATAGATGCCGAAGTCGATAATCAATGGAGCAGTGACACCCCAGGCGATCAAACGCTGGCCGGGTCTGGTGGCCTGGATAATACCAGCTTCAACAAATCAAGCAGTTCAATGGAAGGCGACAGTTTCGATTGGGAACAGAACCTGACATCCGACATCACCTTGCGTGAACATTTAATCGAACAAATAAGTTTGGATATGCCTGACCCTGCACAGCGACTGATTGGCACGCAATTACTGGAATATCTTGATGATAGCGGCTATTTCACAGGTGAACCGGAAGAAATCGCCAGAAGCCTGTCTTGTGATGTTGATCTGATTGAAAATGTTCTCAACAAATTACAGCGCTTGGACCCGGTCGGCATTTTTGCGCGTAACCTGTCTGAATGTCTTGCCTTGCAACTCATTGAAAAAAACAGATTTGATCCAGCCATGAAGGCCTTGATCGATAATCTAGAGATTCTTGGTAAACGCGACATCCCTGCCTTATTAAAAATCTGTCAGGTCGATGAAGAAGATTTGGCCGAGATGATTGAAGAAGTTCAAGCTTTGGACCCGCGCCCCGCGCTTGCCTTTGAAACGGGTGACGCCCAAGCCATCACCCCCGACATCATCATGAAACAGGGACTGAAAGGCAAATGGCTGGTTGAACTCAACAGCGATAACCTGCCAAAAGTACTTGTCGATAACTCCTATTATTCTGAAATTTCCCAGATGGGATTGGACAAAGACTCCAAGCACTACATCAGTGAATGTTTCCAAAATGCCAACTGGCTGGTGAAATCCTTGCATCAGCGCGCGACGACCATTTTACGGGTTTCAACTGAGATTGTACGCCAGCAAGACATGTTTTTCAAAAAAGGGATTGAGTATTTAAAACCCATCGTTCTGCGCGATATTGCCGATGCGGTTGAAATGCACGAAAGTACTGTCTCAAGAGTGACATCCAACAAATACATTGCGACTCCTCGCGGCATCTTTGAATTGAAATATTTCTTCACATCCTCGATCAACAGTTCTGAAGGCGGCGATGCCCATTCTGCTGAATCCGTGAAGTATAAAATAAAAAGGCTTATAGATGAGGAACCTACAACCAAGGTTCTGTCTGATGACAAGCTTGTACAGTTGTTAAATAACGAAGGTATCGACATTGCGCGCAGAACCGTGGCAAAATATCGTGAAGCCCTTGGCATTGCTTCTTCTGTTCAAAGAAGACGAGAGAAAAAAGCAATGTTTGCCAAGTAAATTGAAAAAAACAAACATACTGCTTACATCTATATGACGCACATCAATGTTGATGGCAAATGAAGAGCATATATTAACACTATTGACAGAAAGGGTCTCTGCCACTAAGTTCCCGGCCTTCGCGCTTTAGTTAGAGCTTTTTCTTTAACGTGTAACGTTTTATGAATGAGAATGACGCTTGAAGGGCCGGATTTAAAATAAGGCCAATAACAAGCAGGAAACTTCTGATATGAGAATTGCTGTACAGGGTAAACAAATGGACGTAGGCGATAGCTTGCGTACACACATCGAAGACGCGTTGAAAGCAAATACTGAAAAGTATTTCGATAAAGCCGTTGAAGGCATCGCAACCGTTTCTAAAGATAAACACCTCTTTAAATCTGATATCACCGTACATGTCGGAAAAGAAATCCACGTCCAAGGCCGTGGTTCAGCAGGAGATGCTTACGCTGCTGTTGACGAAAGTATCGAACGGATCGCCAAGCAACTGCGCCGTTACAAGCGCCGTCTGCGCGACCATCATCGCGACAATGACCGCATCGAAATAGAAGATATCCAACACACTATCTTTTCCGGGTTTGAAGAAGAAATCCATGAAGAAGCTGCTGGACCGGCTATCGTTGCGGAAGTCGACATCAAAATTCATAAACTGGCTGTAGCCGATGCAGTTATGCGCATGGATCTTGCGGATTTGCCCGTTCTGGTTTTCAGAAATAGTGCAAATGGCAATGTAAATGTGGTATATCGTCGTGAAGACGGAAATATTGGATGGATTGATCCTGCAACTGCAGAATCAAAAAGTGTCTGATATAGTTTCGGCCATCGATTAGGGAACCGGATTGAGTCACCAATGGAAATCACAGAAATTCTAACACCGGAACGCGTGGTTGCAGATTTGCGCGCGACAAGTAAAAAGCAAGCTTTGCAGGAACTTGCGCGTCATGCCGCTCGAATCACCGGATTGAATGAGCGCGCAATCTTTGATGTCTTGCTCGAACGTGAACGTCTTGGCACAACAGGTGTGGGCAATGGCATTGCCATTCCACACGGTAAGTTAAACGAACTAGACGGTTTATACGGTCTCTTTGCACGCGTCGAAAAACCCGTAGATTTTGATGCCATTGACGACGACCCCGTTGACCTGATCTTTGTTTTGTTGGCACCGGAAGGCGCTGGCGCAGACCACCTCAAAGCTTTGGCCCGTGTCTCACGCTTACTGCGCGATGAAAATGTTTGTCAGAAACTGCGTGGATCTGACAGCAATGAAGCGCTTTATTCTGTGTTGATTGAACAAGGGGAAAGCCAAGCGGCATAACCACAGCTTACACCTAAATAAAAAGCCGTCCTTTTTCTTTAAGGGCGGCTTTTGTTTTGTGGTGTTGACGCTGATGCCTTGCTCACTTATATCCATAGGATAAAGTATTTTTGGAACGGGAGTTGCTATCATGGCTATGGAAGCCCACGAAATCGAACAATTGATCCGCGACGGCCTGCCGGGGGCTGATGTGCGCATAGAAGATTTGCGCGGCGATGGCGACCATTATGCAGCGTATGTGGTTTCAGCCGCGTTTGAAGGCAAAAGCCGTGTTCAACAACACCAAATGGTCTATAGCACCCTGCAAGGAAAAATGGGTGGTGACCTGCATGCTTTGGCTTTACAAACCAGTACACCTGATAACTCCATCCTAGAAGACTAACGTCCTTGATCTCCCCCCAATCTTTGGATCAAGCGGTCCGACGCGAACAACAGACAGCTGTGCTCGCGGCGATTTGCGCATATATTGCCTGGGGTCTCTTCAGTCTCTATTTCAAAGCGCTTGATCAAGTCAGTGCCTTAGAGATTTTATGTCACCGTATCGTGTGGGCGATGGTGCTTCTCAGCATCATCATCACCTTTATACGCAAATGGCATGAAGTCATCCCGATCATAACGAACCCGCGCAAACTGGGTATCTATGCTTTAAGCGCCACCTTGATCTCTCTGAACTGGGGATTCTACATCTATGCGGTTGTCTCAGGACAAGCCCTTGAAGGCAGTATGGGCTATTTCATCATGCCCCTTGTTGCAGTCATCCTTGGCGGTATCTTCTTTGCTGAACGGTTTTCAACTGCACAAATCATTGCTGTCCTTATGGCTTTTTGCGGTGTCTTCTATCAAATCTGGCAATTTGGTGATGTGCCATGGATTGCGCTGACACTGGCGTTCTCCTTTGGTTTCTACGGTATGTTGCGCAAAAAAGCCGCCGCAGATTCCATCGTTGGCTTATTCCTAGAAACCATGTTGATCAGTCCAATCGCCCTCATTGCCATGGCCTATTGGGCAAGCCAAGGCCAGCTATCCTTCATCCAAAGCGGCGATATGGGCCTCAGCGGCCTCTTGATGCTTGCAGGCCCTATAACAGCTATCCCGCTTGCCCTGTTTGCTTTTGGCGCACGCAGGTTACGGTATTCCACTGTCGGCCTGTTGCAATATATCAACCCGACAAGTCAGTTTTTTATCGCCATCTTTATCTTTAAAGAAGAATTCGACCTACATAATTTAGTAACCTTTGGCTTTATTTGGGCTGGTTTGGCCCTTTATTCACAGCACACCTATTTGGAAAGTCGTCGCAAGAAACACGCGCATTCTTGACAAAATAGCTCAGGTAAGCCATATCGGTAGCTAACGCAACCAATGACACATTGCACAAAATAAGGATTATACTGTCATGAGTGACAACCCCGTTTTCGAACGCATCGAACAAGACATCAACGATAACGCCGTCATGCTCTACATGAAAGGCTCACCGATGTTTCCTCAATGCGGTTTTTCAGCAGCCGTTGTTCAAGTGCTCACTCATCTGGGCGTGAAATTTAAAGGCGTAGATGTCCTCACTGACCCAGAAATTCGTGAAGGCATTAAACAATTCTCAAACTGGCCGACCATTCCCCAACTTTATGTAAAAGGTGAATTTGTTGGTGGTTGTGACATCGTGCGCGAAATGTTCGACAATGGTGAACTTGCACAACTGATGAAAGACAAGGGCGTGGAACTAGCAGCCTAATATTTTCTTGATCTTATTCTCACAGAAAAGCCTCCTGTCCCCTGCAGGAGGCTTTTTTAGTCCGTATGACCCGTCCTGAAATACATTGACAGATTGGAGACTTATTTTAGGACGGGTCAGTACATAAAATGTAAGAAACTTTCTTTTATTCAGTAACTGTGGCTAAATAGAATCGCAATAAAACAGCTTCCACATTGAGAGAAACATAAGATGAAAAAAATCATTTTCATATGTACCCTTATGTTTTCCTATGGCGACACTTCAGCCCGCGCACAAACAACAATTGAAATCGGTGCCAACCAATGGTTCCCTTATGTTAATTATGAAACAGAACAAACAACCGGTCTGGCTGTTCAAAAGATTAAGCTCATTTTTAAAGAAATTGGACATCCGTTAAGGATCAAAAAACTTCCTTTCAAACGGGCCCTTCTGTCTGCGCAGAATAATCTAATTGATGGAATCTTACTTGCAAATCCAACAGAAGAGCGCAAAAACTACCTTGCTTTTAGCAAACCCATTTTCTGTGACCGCCGCTCTCTCTACGTCCGTAAGGGTAAATATTTTGATTGGCACAAAAAAGAAAACCTTAAGGGTAAAATTTTAGGCCGAGGCATTGGATTTTACAGTGGGCCTGTTGTCGAAAAATGGGTAGATGATAAACTCATGCGTGTGTTAGAAGTCCCCACAACAGAACGACTAATGCATTTGTTGATCGTTGATCGCATTGATGTCATCACCTTCTCAGATCTCGAAGTTGACCATATTCTGCAAAAGCTGAAAGCAACAGATCAAGTTGAACGTCTGGAACCACCTCTGCGACACACTCCCTTGTCCATCGGCTTGGTGCGCGAACATGGCGGAGAACTCATGATTCAAAAAATTAATACAGCCATAGACAAACTCAACCTTGCCGAAAACTGCAAGTAGCTTAAAACAGGCCTAATTCAAGGCTTTAAAAGGTTTGTTCTTTACCAAATAAGCAGAGAAAGCTTTCATAAAATCCGCATAATCCGCGTTTAAATAATGATAAAGTGGCAGATCACTGATGACTTTAACCATTTTAGGGGATGTTTTAAAAAAAGATTGTGCCTGTAATAAATCCACGGATTGCTTTTCTGTTAAAAAACTTCCAATACTGCCACGCTCATAAGCTTGAAACATGTTCTCTTCGCTCCCAAACGAAATCATGTTTCCTTGCTCTTTAAAAGAAGCAGCATATTCATCATGCCATTTTATCCCACGCACATATCCCATGGGCCGCTTTTGGGCAATTTCCCGATCCGGGTTCTCCCAAAGTGCATTTTTCAAGTGCAATAATGCTACACTGGAACGCACAAAAGGGATGTTATATGCATTTTCGACTAAGCTGAGACGATAAATCTCACCATCCACACTGCGATTGTTAAAATACAAAATGCCGCGCTTGGCAGGTAAAGAAACAAATTCTATTTTGCATCCCAAAGCACGGTATATTGATTGCAAGATGCCTTCCACACCCATGACAAAAGGATCACCACTGATAACTGCAATCTTTTCAGGACAATATTTTGCCTGTGCACCGGTTGATAGACACAAAAGAAAAGCAAAAAATATGACTATTTTTCTAAACACCTTGAAACTCAGTTTTTATATAACGTGGGCACTATATATCAACTTTTAAGTTAAACCAGTAAGAATTCAAACCCTTCTGGTTCCATACAAAGACCTAATTTCTAGCAACACACTCTTGTCAATGAAGCCATTCCATTGCCCACACAAAAAAAGCCACACAATAAGTTGCGTGGCTTTTTAATACAACATTCTCTGTTGTAAACTGATCTTCAAATATTAACGAGAGTAATATTCGATCACCAGGTTCGGTTCCATTTGGACCGGGTATGGCACATCTTCCAGCTTCGGTACGCGGATAAACTTGCCAACCATTTTCTTGTGGTCTACTTCGATATATTCAGGAACGTCGCGCTCACCAGAGGCTACGGCTTCCAGAACCATCGGAATTTCGCGAGATTTAGCGCGAACTTCAACTGTGTCGCCTTCTTTGACAAGGTAAGAAGAAATTGTCACACGTTTGCCGTTAACCAGAATGTGGCCATGGCTGATGAATTGACGTGCAGCGAACATAGTCGGTACGAATTTCATACGGTAAACAACCGCATCAAGGCGGGTTTCCAACAGACCGATCATGTTTTCGCCTGTATCGCCGACACGACGCACAGCTTCTTTATAATAACGACGGAATTGCTTTTCTGTCATGTTCGCATAATAGCCTTTAAGCTTTTGCTTACCCATGAGCTGCATGCCGAAGTCAGAAACTTTACGACGACGTTGGCCGTGTTGACCCGGGCGAGAATCGCGACGGTTGATCGGTGATTTTGCACGACCCCACAGGTTTACACCCAGGCGACGGTCAATTTTATACTTTGCGTTAATACGCTTTGACATAGGTTAAATCCTTATTTTAAAACCATTTTTTCTTGTCCCGATAGGCCGCTCATGCGACGTGATCCATTACAAATCAACGTTCTCGGGAATGTGTAAGGCGCGGAGTATATGGATTTCCGCGCCTTTGTCAAAGGGATTCTACCGCCTTTAAAGCCAGTTAAATTTAATCTTCTGCGCTCTGTAACGCATCTTGTTTCGTCTTTTCATCATATGCCTTCATCAAACTCCCCCCAATCGAACTAGCCGCCTGGCCAATTTTATTAAAAACCTTACGATCCATCGCTTGCGACTGAGATAAAAGGTCCGACTGAATGCCCGACATTGTAGTCTCTACACTATCTTTTGTATCTTGATAGGACTGATAGGTATCTTCTGCTTCATCTGTTCTAAGCCCCTGAACAATAGCCCCGGCTGAACCATCTGCCGCAGATAATCCATGCGCTCCCATTTGAGCGCGTTTTTTCGCCAAAGCTTTTCTCAACTTATCTTTTCTTTCTTTTTCCTGACGTTCATAAGCCTCCCATCTATCTTTCGACGCTTGATCTGCTTGAGCCTGCGCAACCTGTTGAGCTCGTTTCTTTTGTTGCTGTGCCTGTATTGTCGCAGTTGCTGTTGATAAAATCGTGCTAATAATCATGAAAATTTCAAAAGCGCCCATTGATATCTCCTCATAAAAAAAAGCCCCTCCAAAATGGAGAGGCCAACCATTGGCGAAAATCTGTTTTTCAACCTAATCTTCCAGTTCCGTATCCCAATAAAGAAAATCCCGCCAACTCTCGTGGAGGTGATTTGGCGGGAAGAAGCGTCCATGTTGCTGCAGCTCAAAAGCGCTGGGCTGGTAGGGCGGGGTTGCAAGGTGCATATTGGCATCCTTGAGGTTCTTATGCCCTTTATGGGAATTACATGGCCTGCAGGCCGTCACTATATTTTGCCAGTTTGTCCGGCCACCCCGACTTTTAGGGACCACATGATCAAAGGTTAAATCCTGTGCCGGTAATTGGACACCACAATATTGGCACGCAAACATATCACGCAAAAACAAGTTAAAGCGGGTGAAGGCGACCCTTGGGGCTGGACGGGCATATTCATTGAGCGCAATCACACTCGGCAGTTTCATTTCAAAACTGGGGGAATGTACCGATTGGTCATATTCAGACACCACCTGCACGCGGCCCATAAAGACGCTGCGAATGGCATCTTGCCAGGACCAGAGAGAAAGAGGGTAGTAGCTCAATGGACGAAAGTCAGCATTGAGGACAAGGGCAGGATAATGCGCTTGCGAGGCTTGCATATGGTGTAACCTCCTGTCATTTAGTTACTATACCCTAACAAAGCTCTATGACAAAGAAGTTACAGCGATTATAAATATTTCTATGAGTAACGACGTTACACGTTTTGCCCCTAGCCCAACGGGATACCTGCATCTTGGTCACGCCTACAGTGCGCTGTTCAGTGCGCAAAAAGGCCAGCGTTTTATTCTGCGCATTGAAGATATCGACCAAGGGCGCTGCCGCACCGACTATATAGACGCCATCTATGAAGATTTGGGCTGGCTCGGCCTGACATGGGA
>JABXIC010000155.1 GCA_013373265.1 Methylocystaceae bacterium
ATGCCGATTTCCAGCCATTGTTTTTGACCATGGGACAGGTTACCCGCCATCCAGTCGCGTTTTTCACCCAAAGCGATCTTTTCCAAGACTTCGTCAATGTGGTCGCCTTCCTGACCGGATAATTTGAAAAACAGGCTTTCAAAGACCCGACGCTTCCCAGCCAAGGCCAGTTCCAGATTTTCAAACACCGTCTGATTTTCAAACACCGTTGGCTTTTGGAACTTGCGCCCAATACCAAGGTTGGCGATATGGGCTTCATCCATCTGGGTTAAGTCAATGTCACCGCGAAAGATAACATCCCCTGTATCAGGGCGTGTCTTTCCGGTGATAATGTCCATCATGGTGGTTTTACCCGCCCCGTTTGGCCCGATGATGGCACGCAATTCGCCAGCTTTAATGTAAAAGCTGAGGTCATTGATGGCTTTAAAACCGTCAAAAGCTTTGTTGACGCCATCCACATACAGAATTGTATTTTCAGGGACGACATGTTGATCTTTGGTCGAAATACCTTGCATTTTGTCGTCTCCTTATTCTGCTGCTTGCGTTGGTTTACCAAATAATGGGGTGCCGTCTTTTTTCTTGAAGTCTTTAAAGGCCGGTACCGTCCCGACAACACCTTTTGGCATAAAGATCGTCACCACAATAAACAGCAAGCCCAACATATAAAGCCACGCCTCGGGCAAAGCCCCTGTAAAATAGGTCTTGGCGTAATTGACAATAAAGGCACCGAGCACTGCCCCATATAAACTACCGCGTCCACCCACGGCGACCCAGATGACAATTTCAATAGAAACCGCTGGGGCAAATTCTGACGGGTTGATGATACCGACTTGTGGCACATAAAGCGCCCCGGCCGCCCCCGCCAACATGGCAGACACCACAAAGACGAAGAGTTTATAATATTCCACCCGGTACCCTAAGAAACGTGTACGGCTTTCCCCATCACGCACGGCCAGCAAGACACGGCCTAAGCGAGAAGAAACAATATAACGACTGATGATATATCCCAAAGCCAAGGCCGTACAGGTGGCAATAAACAACACAATCCGTGTGCCATCGGCCTGAATATCAAACCCAAGAATATCTTTAAAATCAGTCAACCCGTTGTTGCCGCCAAAGCCCATATCGTTGCGGAAAAACGCCAACAATAAAGCATAGGTCATGGCTTGGGTGATGATCGACAAATACACCCCGGTCACACGGGACCTAAAAGCAAACCAACCAAACACACCTGCCAATATCCCCGGGACAACCAGCACCATCAACATAGCAAAGGGGAAGAAGTCAAAACCGTACCAGTACCAAGGCAATTCTTTCCAGTTCAAAAAGACCATAAAATCCGGCAATAAAGGGTTGCCATAAACGCCACGATCCCCGATTTGACGCATCAGATACATGCCCATGGCATAACCACCCAAGGCAAAGAACGCCCCATGACCAAGGCTCAAGATACCGCAATAGCCCCAAATCAGATCGACACTCAAGGCCAGCAAGGCAAAGGCAAGATACTTACCCAGCAAGCTGATCATGTAGGTCGGCACATGAAAGAATGAACTTTCCGGTAACAACTGGTTTGAGAGCGGCACAAGAACAGCCGCCGCCGCCAACAGGGCCAGCAGGATTTGACCGCCACGGTCATTAAGCAAAAAGCCAAGAAGAACAGGTTTTCTATGTTGTGATTGTGTCATGTCTTATCCCTCCACCGAACGGCCCTTGAGGGCAAAGAGTCCGCGTGGACGTTTTTGAATAAAGAGGATCAAGGCGATCAGAACGAAGATTTTAGCCAAGACGGCACCTGCCATCGGTTCCATAAACTTATTGACGATCCCAAGGCTAAAGGCACCAACCACAGTACCCATGATATTGCCCACACCGCCAAAGACCACAACCATGAAGCTATCAATGATATAAGCCTGACCCAAGTTGGGAGACACGTTATCAATCTGGCTCAAGGCCACACCCGCCATCCCAGCGATACCGGAGCCCAGACCAAAGGTCATGGCATCAACCCAACCGCTTTTGATCCCCATGGAATTTGCCATGGCCCGGTTTTGCGTCACCGCGCGCATCTGCAAACCAAAAGAGGTTTTGCGTAAAATGATGGTCACGCCAACAACAACCAGCAAGGCAAAAACGATGATCCACATGCGGTTATAGGTAAAGGCCAATCCGTTTGAAAATTCAACCGCGCCACTCATCCATTGCGGGGAGCTTACATCCTGATTGGTTGGGCCAAAAATGGTCCGGACCGTTTGTTGTAAAATAAGGCTTACCCCCCATGTTGCCAGCAGGGTTTCCAACGGTCGACCATAAAGGAAACGGATAATCCCGCGTTCCATCGCCACACCGACAGACCCCGCCACCAAAAAGGCAAAGGGCACCGCAATCAATAAAGACCAATCCAGCAATCCCGGCATATAGGCACGAAAGACCTCTTGCACGACAAAGGTCGCATATGCGCCCAACATCACCATTTCACCATGGGCCATGTTGATCACGCCCATCAC
>JABXIC010000193.1 GCA_013373265.1 Methylocystaceae bacterium
AAGGCGAAGATCCGACCCGTATGTTTGCAGGTGAGGGCGATCCATTCCGCACAAACCGTCGCTTTAAGTATCTATCACAACACTCTGATGCAAAAAGACTTTCTACCGCTTTTGATTCCGTAACACTGTACGGTCAAGACCCGGATCACCGTCCTGACATCTATGGTAAAATTGGTAACTCCGGTGTATCCGTTGCGACATTGGACGACATGAAAGTGTTATATGGCGGGTTTGATCTGACATCACCATCAACATCTGTTTCCATGACCATTAACGGTCCGGCACCGATGATCCTGGCCATGTTCTTAAACACCGCCATCGATCAACAGCTGGAAAAATTTGAAAAAGACAACGGCCGTGTCCCAACCGATGAAGAGATTGAAAAAATCAAAGCATGGGCGTTGGAAAATACACGCGGTACAGTACAGGCCGATATCCTTAAAGAAGACCAAGGTCAAAACACCTGCATTTTCTCAACCGAATTTGCCTTGAAAATGATGGGCGATATTCAGCAATATTTCGTCGATCATCGTGTGCGTAACTTCTATTCAGTCTCCATCTCTGGCTATCACATTGCAGAAGCTGGCGCGAACCCGATTTCACAATTAGCGTTCACCCTGTCTAACGGCTTTACCTTTGCAGAAAGCTATCTGGCGCGTGGCATGCACATTGATGACTTCGCGCCGAACCTGTCTTACTTCTTCTCAAACGGGATGGACCCGGAATATACCGTTTTGGGCCGTGTAGCACGTCGCATCTGGTCAACAGCCATGCGCTTTAAATATGGCGCGAATGAGCGTTCACAAAAACTGAAATACCATATTCAAACCTCGGGTCGCTCACTGCACGCCCAAGAAATGGATTTCAATGACATCCGCACAACGTTGCAAGCCTTGTTGGCGACTTACGACAACTGTAACAGCCTGCACACCAACGCCTATGACGAAGCCTTCACCACACCGACGGAAGAATCTGTGCGCCGTGCTTTGGCCATTCAGATGATCATCAATCAGGAATTCGGTCTTGCCAAAAATGAAAACCCCAACCAAGGGGCCTTCATTATCGAAGAACTGACTGATCTGGTTGAAGAAGCGGTCTTGCAAGAGTTTGAACGTATCTCTGAGCGCGGCGGCGTTTTGGGGGCCATGGAAACAGGCTACCAACGTGGTAAAATCCAGGATGAATCGCTTTATTATGAAATGAAAAAGCATGATGGGTCTTTGCCGATCATCGGTGTAAACACTTTCTTGAACCCAAAAGGGGAAGAACCTTTAACACCGGATTTGGCCCGTTCGACCACGGAAGAAAAAGAAAGCCAGATCAAACGCCTGAAAGACTTCCAGCAACGCAATGCGGAAAAAGGCGCCAAAGTCTTGGCAAAACTTCAAGACACAGCACGTGCCAATGGCAATATGTTTGAAGTTCTCATGGAAGCGGTGCGTTATTGCTCCATGGGTCAAATTTCAGATGCCTTGTTTGAAGTTGGCGGCAAATATCGCCGTAACATGTAAAGCTTAAGTTCAGCGGACGGGAGTCACTGTCCGCTGAACTTACTGCACAACATCAGAAATATTCATTTTTCCAAAGTCACATTAGATGTATTCTAGGCAAAATGCATTTTGGCTGGATATCTTCGATGCAAAATTTTGCCTATCACATTCATCACAACGGGGAACATCAAGGTTTTACGCTGGACAACTTCCCCATATCAGCGGTCAGTGAAGGCTTTTATTGGGTCGACATGGACCCGAAAGCCCCCATCAATAAAGATTGGATTCTACAACAGGTTACAAATGATAACGCTGTTATAGATATCCTTTTCACCAATACCGACAGACCCCGCCTTGAAGTCTTTGATCACAGCCTGGTTTTATCCCTGCGCGGCGTCAATTTCCAGGATAAAGACAGCCCGGAAGATATGGTCAACATCCGGTTTCTCATTACGAAACAGGGTATTATCAGTTTTCATACCCGCGACATGCGCTCCGTTGAAATCATGAAATCCTATGTTGATAAGGGTCATAAATTTACCTCACAAGGCACGTTTCTTTTTGCCTTTCTCAAACTGTTAAACGCGTTTGTTTTTGACGAAACAGAAAACCTCAATGACGCCCTCAGCCAACTTGAAGAAGTATCTTTAGAAGGCGATATTTTACAGGCACAAGGACAATTGGCCGATGTACGCCGATTGATCATTGGCTTTCAAAAATTCCTTATTCCACAAGCCAATGTGCTTCATCAATTGATTGAAAGTGAAGGCGATTGGTTCAAGAAAAAAGACAGTGTCCACTTGAAGAATGAGGCAGAACATTTAAGTACATATGTGGGTGAGCTGGAACACCTACGCCAACGCGCAACGGTCTTACAAGAAGAAATCAAAAGCGGTTTATCTGACCAAATAAGCCAAAATATCTATCGCCTGACCATTGTCGCAACAATTATGCTCCCCTTAAGCATGTTTGCAGGATTAATGGGGGCCAATGTGGGTGGTATCCCGTTTTCACAAAGTCCTTACGGCTTTTTGATCATTTGTTTACTGACCATGGGTTTTGGCGCAATCGTCTACGCCCTTTTAAAACTGCTAAAATGGATATAAAGATTGGAAGACCTTATCGATAGCATATCTGGAAATCAGCTTTTTGCCTCCGCCATCTTAATTGCGGCCCTAATTGCCTTGCGTTTCACCACAGACAAATGGCTTGAAACCCGCACAAAATTGGAACCGGACGAAAGACGTCGCATCAAATCCAACATCAAAAATGCTTTATTCCTCTTATGCCTGTTTTCTCTGGTTTTTGTCTGGGCACCATCTTTACGGACTTTTGCACTCTCTCTAACCGCATTTGCTGTTGCGATTATCCTGGCAACGAAAGAGCTGATCTTATGCCTAAGCGGCTATGCCTTAAAATCAGCAAGCGGCATGATCCGTGTTGGTGATTGGATTGAGATCAATTCCATGCGTGGTGAAGTCGTTGAACTGGACCTCATGACCACCACAATCGAAGAGTTGGGCACAGGTCCAAAGGCTTATGAATACACAGGCAAAACCATCACATTGCCGAATAGTCTTTTTCTGGGTGCCGCCCTTAAAAACGAACGTTTTAACAAGCGCTATACTTACCATAGCTTCAACATTGTCATTAATCCGGAAATGCCTGTGCGTCCCTTGTGCGAAAAATTGATCGAAGCTTTGGATAAAGAAGTTCTCGAGTTTCAAGACGTTGCTGCACGTTATAAAACTGTTATTGAAAAGCGCGCGGATATCACACTGTCTGACAAATTTGTCAGCCATCACATCGATTTTTTAAACGACGGACATATCAATATAAAAATGACCTGCTTTGCGCCCACACGAGAAGCCATTGGCATTGAAAACCGCGCAAAAATAATCGCCAGCGACTATATTTCCAACTGGCATGCAGTAAAACAAGGCTAGAAAAAAACAATGCATATGGACCCCATTTTACCTTTGTTTTTGGCAATTCTTATTGTGCTGCTCTGCATTTCAGTTGCAGGTGTGCTTAGTAAGCAACCCGTCATCATTGGGTATTTAATTACAGGGATTGCCGTCGGTCCGGCTGGCTTTGCCCTTGTGTCCAACCCGGATATCCTGACGCGTTTGGGGTCCGTCGGCGTTATGCTCTTGCTGTTTTTTATCGGTATGGAAATTTCACCCAGCAAAATTAAATCCAACCTCTGGCTTGCTGGCTTTGGGACCTTGGCCCAAATCAGCATTACCGTTCTTGTTCTCATCGGGATTGGGGCGCTTTTTGGCTGGCCTTTAAACCGCAGCATCCTATTGGGCTTCGTTGTGGCGCTCAGCAGTACAGCCGTTATCCTAAAACTCCTGGAAGATTGGGGTGAACTGCAAAGTAAAACCGGACAAGATGTTCTTGCCATTTTGTTGGCACAAGATATCGCCGTTGTCCCCATGATGTTGATCATCGGCTATTTGGCCGGCACCTCTGAAGGCGGGGCTTCACATCTCTTATTGCAAGGGGTAGGGGCTTTCTTATTGACCGGGTTTGCGGTTTTTGTGGTGATGAAGAAAAATCTGGCCCTGCCATTTGGCCCCATCATTCGTAGCAACCATGAACTGCAGGTTCTTTCTGCCTTGTTCATTTGCTTTGGCTTGGCACTTGTGTCCGGTTTATTCGATCTATCAACAGCCTTAGGGGCTTTTATCGGCGGTATGTTAATCCATGCCACCCGTGATACAAAATGGGTAGAACGCAGCCTGATGGGCTTTAAAGTGATCTTTATCGCCCTATTCTTTGTTTCCATCGGCCTGTTGGTCGATATGAACTTTTTCATCGAAAATATCGGCACTGTGTTAACCATGGCCATACTTGCTTTGGTACTCAACACATCATTAAACACACTCATTTTACGGCTGTTCAAACGTTCGTGGCACAGAAGCTTATATGGTGGTGCCTTGCTGGCACAAATCGGGGAGTTCAGCTTCGTGCTTGGGGAAATTGGCTATAGAAGCGGTGTAATCAGCACCTATGGTCACCAATTGGTAACATTGATCATTGCGGTTACACTTCTTGTTAGTCCGGCATGGATTATCGCAGTTAAATATCTGTCTAACAAATACATCCCGCTTAAAGTCACTGAAGAAATTGACATCGCGACATTGCACAAACAAGAAAAAGAAACAGCACCAGCAGAAAGTTAGAGGTCAACCTTAAGGGATCAAAACGGCTTGACGGGTATAATCCTGCACTACTTTTTCAACAAAACCTTCCATTTTCAGATCTTCTATAATTTGATTAAACTCATTTAGATATGGTTCAAAGGATTTGTGAAATTTAAAAGCAACTTCTGCCTCTGAAATTTTGAAAACAGGTTTAAAATCACTTGCCCTCACGAGCCCCTGACGTGACAAATAACCAAAAAGATATGTATCCATAAAAAATGCATCTGCGCGGTGCATAGCGACCATTAATGGCAAATTTTCTGCTTTTGGGTTTTCAATTTTTATAATCTTGTTGGTATTAAAATACTCATCAAAGCTTGGATAAAGATAGCCTGCATTAATAACAACTTTCTTACCCAACAAGTTTTCTCGACGTTCTACGTTAAAAGAGCTGAATTTGCTCACATACACATATTCAGGTATCGTCAAAATAATACTTGAAAAAACACTTGCCGCACGTTCTTCTTTGGTCTGCCAAAGCGGCGCATCTAAAAGCCCTGTATCTATCTCGTCATGAGCCAGTAAAACGCGCACCCGTCGATTAGGCAGACAACGAAATTCAATCGTATGATGGCTGCGTTTCATGACTTCAGATATGATTTTCACTGCAATGCCATCAGGTTGGTCACCGTTCATATAGAAAAACGGATACCAGACATCCGATCCGGCCTTGAAACTTTTTGCCTGCACTTGTTGAAAAGGATGCATCAAAAAGCAGCA
>JABXIC010000069.1 GCA_013373265.1 Methylocystaceae bacterium
ACCTCTGCCCACTTGGTGTGGATTGGGGAACGAACCCGTTTACTGGATGAAGCCCATATTGAATATATGCGCGGCATTTCCAACCCCATCGGTTGTAAAGTCGGCCCGACCATGACACCGGATGAGTTGATCACCTTGATCGACACACTCAACCCACAAAATGAAGCTGGCAAACTGACGTTGATTACCCGCATGGGCGCCACGAAAATCGAAGACGGTTTGTTGCCCTTGTTACAACGAGTCAAAGCCGAAGGCCGTCACATCGTTTGGTCTTGTGACCCTATGCATGGCAACACCGTTTCTGCAGAAGGTGGGTATAAAACCCGTCACTTCGATGCGATCTTAGGGGAAGTCAAAGGCTTCTTCGCTGCTCATAAAGCAGCCGGTACACATGCCGGTGGCGTACATTTTGAAATGACAGGCCAAAATGTCACAGAATGTGTCGGCGGCACCTATGAAGTCACCGAAGGTCAGTTGGGTGATCGCTACCACACCCATTGTGACCCCCGCCTGAACGCCAACCAAGCCTTGGAAATGGCCTTCTTGCTGTCTGACGCTCTTAAAGCAGAACGCCAAGCTTAAAATAAAATGGCCCGCCACGTCTTTATATTGCGTGGCGGGCTATTTTTTTCTTATCAAGAAAAGACATCACCTGTAAATTCACCTTTCACACGTTTGCGAAAGGCTTCGATATGGCGAAAGGCCCGCAAAAGGTTTTCCTGTTCGCGTTGCTTTAAAGATTTTGGGTCGATATAGCGCGTCACCCGATCACCGCTTTCAAATTCACTGACTTGTCGTTTCAACAGAATTTCGGTGATGAACCTGAAGGCGCTATTAAGATAATCGCCTTCTGTATCGCTTAACACCCCTGCCTTATGCAAAAGATCGATGCGTTCCAGCGTGGAAGTCGCCATCAGTCCGTGTTTGAGCGAAACCAAACGCACTGCCTCGACCAATGGTAAAGTACCGCGATATTTCAGGTCGATCTTACCTTTTTGTTCCCCGTCTTCTTCGGTCGCGATCCGGCCAAACATATTCAGACCAACGCTGTGCTCAGACTGAAAGCGATGCATTTCCTGTAAAAAGAAGTGATTGCTTTTAATGGTGCTGAGCACAGAATGACGTAATTCATCAGCCAAAGAAAACTGGCCCCAAACAGGCTTATAATCAAAAAAGATATCGGCCAGACGCAAGGCAACGCTGTTGCGTTTGCGTCCCCACAACTGAACCTGTTCAACCCATTGCGACAGACTTTTGCGCCAAAGCGGGTTGCTTGCCATCACATGGCCTGTGCAATAAGGGAAACCAACCTGGTTAAGATCACGACACATACGTTCTGACAGTTCCCTAAAAAACTGATCCACGTGGGTATGATCTTCATCCGGATAATCTTCAAGTATGAAACCATTATCCTGATCCGGATAAAGATAGTTTTCTTCGCGCCCGCCGGAGCCCATGACGATCACACAAAATTCAACAGGTGGCTTGCCCCAGCCTTCCGCTTCCATATGACACAGCGTGTCATGCACGATACGGCCATATAAATCATTATTGACGTGAGACAACAGCTGTTGAATGGCATAAGCTGGTTGTCCATCTTCAAACATATCATGGGCAAGTTCAACCTGTTCAACCTTCACACCCCGCAGACTGTTAATATCTCCTTCCGCACTCAATTTATCGATTTGTTGCATCAGGTGGATGGCAGCAATTTCAATAGCATCTTGTAAAAAGACAACCCCAACGGGCTGCACGGCCTGATTGACCACAACGATTTCACGAACTCCAAGCCTACGCATACGTCCGATGGCATGATAAAGGTATTCTTCCGGGCGCACGGTCTGGACGGCACTATCCATCACATCTTCAATGGGGGTTTGTGGTCCGACTTTAAAAACCACACGCGATAAAATATCTTCCATGCGCAAAATCCCGGCCAATTTGCCGTGACTATCTGTCACAATACAACATTGACTTTTGTTTTCACCCATTAACTGAATGACATCATCGCACATAGTGCCCATTGCCACATTCACACTGGGCACATGCATGAAGTCTTCGACACGTCTGGCAAATATTTTGGTTTGTTTATGCATAAATCGCGATCCCCAATCGCGGATGATATGCCTCTTCCTTTCCAAAACACAAGCCCTAAGCATGTTAGAACAACTATATGTTTGTTGCATTCTCTGTCGCATTGGGTAACAATCTGACTTGTGGAGACACCGTGAATAAAGAAAAAATCAAAAGCGGTGGTAAAGGGACCTTTTAAAAAACTTAAAATAAAAAGACCCTTTTGACTGGGAGAAAAGAAGTTGAACGAGAAGCTTTTGTGGCTGCTGGGCTTTGTTGCAGCCTATTGGGCCTATTGCCTCTATATGGGCATACGCGGCGCTAGACTTGCGCGTACTGCAAGTGATTATTTCATTGCCGGGCGCAATCTGCCGGTTTGGGTTTTTGTCCTTGCCGCGACCTCTATTTCATTTTCAGGTTGGACCTTCTTGGGCCATCCCGCCATGATTTATCGAGATGGCTTCCCTTATGCCTATGTTTCTTTTTTCACCATCCTGATCCCACTCACAGGCATTATTTTCTTAAAACGCCAATGGATGTTGGGCAAACGCTTTGGCTATGTCACACCAGGTGAGATGATGAGCGACTATTACAAATGTGATAGAATTCGCCTGCTCACCGTTGTTGTTGCCGTGTTATTCACCGTACCGTTTATGGGGGTGCAATTAGGTGCAGCGGGATATTTATTTTATGTTTTAAGCGATGGACTTATCAGCACAACAGTGGGCACTCTCATGTTGGCCATTGCTGTGTTTATCTATGTGGTCTTTGGCGGTATGCGCACGGTTGCTTATACCGATAGCACACAATGTGTCCTATTGGCCCTCGGCGTTATTTTAACCGGCGCCATTGCCCTTTATGCCATTGGCGGCGTGGATGTGTTGCTGACGGGGCTTGAACGTCTGGGCTCTTCCGAATTTGGCCTGTGGGGGACCACCAAAGGTGCGGGTGGCGGAAATTATAATTCCTACCTCGCTGTGCCCGGTATCTTTCAAGAGGTGTCCGGTGTGGAACAAACCACATACAGTGGCGGCCCCTGGACGGGCATGATGATCCTGACCTTTTTGATGGCCATGATGGGTATACAAGCCTCCCCGGCCTTTTCCATGTGGAGCTTTGGCAACAACAGCCCCAAACCGTTTGCCCCTCAACAGGTCTGGGTGTCCGGCCTATTTTTGGGTGGTCTTTTATTTATTGTGTCAACCGCACAAGGCATGAGCCCCCATATGTTAGGGGCCACCCCGTCTCTAGCAGGCAGTGGTGTGCCGATTGATTTTATTTTACCGACAGAAATTTCAGACATACCGGATACGCTGGTGCCTTATATTCTGACCATCATGCAAGAGCAAATGCCATGGCTGGTTGCTTTTCTTGGTGTTTGTGGTTTGGCGGCAATGCAATCAGCCGGGGCAGCTTACTTATCCACCGCAAGCGCTATCATCACACGCGACCTTTATAAACATAAAATACAGCCGCAAGCCGGCCATAGCATTCAAAAATTCATTGCCCGTATTTGCGTGCTTTTCCTAGTCCTTGCCGCCCTTATTGTTGCCTTGATCAACCATGATGCGTTGGTGCTACTGGGGGGCATGGCGGTGGCTTTCGGGTTGCAAATGTGGCCGGCTTTGTTGGGCGTCTGCTGGATAAAGTGGTTTACCGCCAAAGGCGTTGGCTGGGGCATGATCGTTGGATTGCTGGCTGTCTTCTTGACCGACAATGCGGGTGTTTCCCTGCTACATTTCATCGGTATTGATCTTTGGGGACGCTGGCCCTTAACCATCCATAGCGGCGGTTGGGGCATTTTCCTAAATATGTTGGTCTGTGTCAGTGTTTCGGCAATAACCCAAGATGAAGAGCAATCCCCCCATAAAGAAGCCTATCATGTTTTTTTAAAAGACCATGCAGGCCTGACACCAAATAAGCGCAAACTCATTCCATTGGCATGGGGGCTGACACTTTTATGGGTATTTTTTGCCGTTGGACCGGGTGTCGTGGTGGGCAACGATGTTTTCGGTGCCCCCGATGCAGGGCGCGAAGGCTGGCTCTTTGGTGTCCCGTCTATTTGGGCGTGGCAAATTGCCTTCTGGTTATTGGGTGTCGCACTTTTATGGTTTCTTGCCTACCATATGGAAATGTCGACCGTACCGGAACAAAAGATCGAATCCTTAAGCGACGATATTGGTGATACAGAAACAACCTATCAGCATTAAAGGCTGATCGGTTTAGACTTTTTAGAAAGTTTTGCTTCGCGTCTAACGATATAGAGGGTTGAGCAGAAGATCACACAGGCACCGATCCATGTCCACATATCGGCGACTTCACCAAAAAAGACGTAACCAATGGCAGAGGCAAACAACATATTTGTAAAACTAAACGGCATGGATACAGACGCATCAGCCGCCGCCATTGCCCGTGCC
>JABXIC010000125.1 GCA_013373265.1 Methylocystaceae bacterium
ATCATCTGGTCTGCTTTGCGTTATTTTTCCGGTCTCAGCAGCGCAGCAGGCATGGTGATTTGTACCTCGCTCATTTTGGATCACCTGAAAAAACGCCACAAACCGGACTATATCGGCATCCACTTTAGTGGTGTTGGCCTTGGCGTTGTCCTGAGCGGCACAGTCCTGACTTTGGTTGAACCCGCTGTCGGATGGAACCAGTCCTGGTTTATCATCGGTGCCATCGGCTTTTTATTGGCCCTGCCTGCCATTTTCTGGATGAATGCCCATGACTTACACATTGCGCCCTCTTCCCATGCCAGTGCAGTTAAACTGCGTCAAAAACAAATTACTTTTTTGCTGATATCTTACGGGTTTGCCGGTGCGACCTTTTCCATCGGCACCACCTTTATTATCTCAATCATGGCAGAAAGCCCTGCCTTGGCAGACAGTCGCAACCTGGCCTGGATCCTGTTGGGCGTTGCCTTGGCACCGTCTTGCTTCTTCTGGATGAAAGTGGCGGCAAAGATGGGAGATTTTCGTACCTTAATCGTTGCCTATTTTCTTCAAGCCATTGGTTGTGCCTTACCCTTATTGATCCCCTCGGCCACCGGGGCATTACTGGGTGGCTTTCTGTTTGGAGCGTGTTTTATGGGTATTGTGACCGTTGTTCTGGCCTTGGGTGGCAAGCTTTCGCCTCATAACCCTTCCGCCTTAATCGGTATTTTGGTTGTCTCTTACGGCGTGGGGCAAATCGTCGGACCTATCTTGGCCGGAATCGCCATGGAACAAACCGGTTATAGTGAATTAGGTCTGTGGAGTGCATCGGCCTGTAGCTTCTTGTCCATCCTCTTTATGATGGGCAGCCGCTGCCCCAAAGGCACCACCTATGAAGAATCCACCCCTTGTCTGACTTGATAACCCTTCTTTCACTTTTTTGATGTATCTTGTTCGCTGCAATTGGACGGGATGGGTCTAGGACAATGACGAAGAAAGAACGGCGCAGCGGGACGGACCGACGCGACAAAAGAAAATCAACCGTTGATGCCAATCAATCGGTTGGTCGACGCGCAAGTGATATCATCAATGCCGTCGCACCACCCGAACCGGAATTTTTACATAGTAAGAAAAACCAAAGCATACGCAATCGCATCTATGAAATAATGGATGTCGGCCGCAAAGAAGATAAAGAGTCTTTCTTCTTTGATGTCTTCATTATCACCTTGATTAGCCTCAATGTTCTTGCCGTTATTTTAGAATCCGTCGCTTCGCTACATGCTGTTTATAAAGACTATTTTTATGCATTTGAACTCATATCCGTGGGCGTCTTCACCATAGAACTTCTTTTTCGCATCTGGACAACGGTTGAAAACCCGGACCCTGAATATCATCACCCCTTATGGGGACGGCTCAAATATCTTTTCACCATCACCGCCATCATCGATATTTTAGCCATTTTACCCTTTTACATGGGCTTTCTGATTGCTGTAGACCTGCGCTTCATGCGGGTCTTAAGACTGTTACGGGTCTTTAAGTTAACCCGTTATTCTTCTGCCATGACCATTATGATCGCGGTTTTCCGCCAAGAAGCGCGCGCTTTTGGCGCAGCACTTTTTGTCTTGTTGTTACTGATGATCTTCAGTGCCAGCATGATCTTTTTGTTTGAACATAAAGCCCAGCCAGACGTTTTCTCCAATATCCCCAATGCCATGTGGTGGGCGGTCATTACCCTGACCACGGTGGGCTTTGGTGATGCCTATCCCATTACGCCCATGGGCAAATTGTTTGGGGCGGCCATTTCCGTTGTCGGGATCGGCATGGTGGCCCTGCCTGCTGGTATTTTAGCCTCCGCCTTTTCAGAACAATTACATATCCGGCGTCAACAATATCGCGATAAAGTCGCCGATGCCCTTTCCGATGGCATCCTCACCCATAAAGAAGCCGAACAATTGCGCCAAATCCAGGAGAACCTTGGTATTTCTGTTGAAGAAGCACGGACCATCATGGAACATAGCGTCAAAGGCGGTTTACATTTTTATGCCACCTGCCCCCACTGCGGTAAAAGCTTGCAAGACGGAAAAGACGATCATGCATAAAGAACCCTTTAAACTGGTCATCTTTGATTGTGACGGCGTTCTCGTCGATAGTGAATTGCTCGCCAGTGATGTCTTGTCAGAAGAACTGGCCAAATATGATATCGACATGACCCCGCGTGAATGTGGGGAACGCTTTACAGGGTCCAGCCTGAAACGGGTGAAAGAGCTTGTCTTTCAAAGCACAGGCATTTCCTTACCCGACAATTTTGAAGCCGATGTTCGAGAACGCGACAGCCATGTGTTTGAAGATCGTTTACGCCCCATTTCCGGCATCGAAGAAACGCTTGAACTGCTTGACCTCCCCGTCTGCGTGGCCTCCAGCGGCAGTATGGCCAAAATCACCCATTCCTTGACCTTGACGGGCCTCTTAGACAGTTTCAAACCTCATCTATTCAGCGCAGAAATGGTCAAACGCGGTAAACCCGCACCAGATTTATTTTTATTGGCTGCCGAAAAAATGGGCGTGCCACCCAAACGATGTCTGGTCATTGAAGACAGTCCCGTCGGGGTGAGAGCCGCCCAAAAAGCAGGGATGACCGTCTATGGTTTTGCCGGAGGCGCCCACGCCGGACCGGGCTATGGTGAAATGCTGGAACTGGCCGGGGCAAAAATCGTCTTTCGCGAGATGTTCGCATTAAATAATTTAATTAAGTTTCATAAACAGTAGTTTTATGAATATTTTTCCAGGACTTGATAGTCCGCACCATGGCGACTTAAATGACTGCGAAATAAAGAAAAATGTGAAACAGTAAAGTGATCGGTACGCAAAGAATTATGGTTTCCCATAAACGACATGACATTTTCTTTGGGTGTCTTTTTCAACCAAGCCAGCGTCACATGAGGTTTATATTTTCGCCGTTCCGGACACAGTCCGGCGGCACTGATTGCATTCTGAACTTTAAAATGAAGGCGCGTTAAGGCATCAACATCCCCATCGACACCAGCCCATAAGGCCGTCGCCTTTCCCCGACTTTCAAAACAATCTACCTGAGCCAAAGATAAGTCGAACGGATCAAAACGAATATCACTCAGGCTATCATGCAGGTCTGGTACAGTCGCTTCATCGACCTCACCTAAAAAAGCCAAGGTGATATGCATATTATGGGCATCCACCCAGCGCGCATCCTTCACACCTGAACATAAAGGCACCAGATGATCTTGAATGCACGTGGGCAGTTCCAGCCCGATAAAAAGCCGCAACATGGAAGCTACTAAGGGGCAGGATTTGGATTATTCACATGCACCGCTTCAATATCGGCCAGTACATCTTCACTCAGATCAAGATCATAAGCTGCAATGTTGCTTTTCAGTTGCTCCATCGTGGTTGCCCCGATGATGGAACTGGTCACAAAGGATTTGGTTTTTACAAAGGCCAAAGCCATTTGGGTCGGATCCAGACCGTGTTTTTTCGCCACATCCACATAAGATTGGGTTGCTTCAATACCTTTGGGCTTTAAAAAACGTGACCAGCGGTTTGGCCAGATTGTCATACGTGCGCCTTCGGGCTGCTGCCCATTGAGATATTTACCGGATAAAGTTCCGCCCCCTAAAGGTGAATAAGCCAACAGACCGATATTTTCCGTCACACTCATTTCCGACAAACCGACTTCAAACTGGCGGGTCATGACGTTATAGGGATTCTGGATGGACACCACGCGCGGCCAGCCATTCTTTTCAGCAAGACGCAGATATTCCATCACCCCCCATGGGGTTTCGTTCGACAAGCCGACATGACGTATTTTGCCTTGTTCAACCAGTTTGGCCATGGCGCCCAAGGTTTCTTCAATCGGCACCGCCTTGGAATTATCCACACCATCGGGGTAATTCAACTGACCAAAATAGTTAGTCGAGCGGGACGGCCAGTGGATTTGATAAAGATCGATATAATCTGTTTTCAAGCGTTGCAAACTTGAATTACAGGCTTCAATCACATCGCTTTCGCTTAAAGAGACTTTATCATTGCGGATATAATCAATGGAGTTTCCCGGTCCGGCCACTTTGCTGGCGAGAATAATATCATCGCGTTTTTTGCGGGCTTCAAACCAGTTGCCGATAATCTTTTCAGTCGCCGTATAGGTTTCTTTGCACGGCGAGACCGGATACATCTCTGCCGTATCAAAGAAATTTATCCCTTGGGCCACCGCATAATCCATTTGTTCATGGCCTTCGGCTTCACTGTTTTGTTGCCCCCAGGTCATGGTGCCAAGGCAAACCAAACTGACATCAATGTCCGTGCGGCCAAGTTTTCTGTATTCCATTAATCAATCACCTTTAAAACGTAAGGAAGGATGCGCTCCACAATCACCGACACACCTTCGCGGGTGGGGTGGATGCCATCATCTAAATTAAGCGAAGAATGCCCCGCAACCCCTTCAAGAAAAAAAGGATATAAGGTCACCCCATGGGTTTTTGCAAGGGTTGGGTAGATCGCGTTAAACGCATCGGCATACTCTTCCCCCATATTTGGCGGGGCCAACATCCCTGCAAGCAAAACTTTAATATTGTTTGATTTTAGTTGAACAATCATCTGATCGAGGTTTTTTCGGGTCAATGTCGGTTCAATCCCGCGCAAGGCATCATTTGCCCCAAGTTCTAAAATAACCATGTCCGGTTTATCCGCCAAAGCCCAATTCAAGCGGGCCAATCCGCCTTGGGTGGTGTCGCCAGACACACCGGCATTGATCACTCTTATATCCCGGTCCATCGCCTGCAGCTTTTTTTCCAGCTGTTCTGGAAACCCATCGCCTTGAGGCAAACGATAACCGGCAGTTAAACTATCGCCAAAAGCCAGAATGGTATAATCCGCTGCCTGGGCTTTCAACGCTGTAAGATTGACAAGCGCACCAAACAACACAAATGTGAATAAAGACAAATGAAAACGAAAAAGGCCAAGGCCCATGAGTGATACTCCCGCGCTACGACTAAATGACATTCATCTTAAGCTGGCGAGTCAAGGCGGTGACGTCAATATCTTAAAAGGAATTAATCTGGAAATTGGACGCGGGGAGACCGTCGCCATTGTCGGTCCAAGCGGGTCTGGCAAGTCCTCCATGATGATGGTTATTGCGGGTCTGGAACGATCAACCGGCGGCACCATTGAAATCGCCGGGCAAGATGTCACCACCTTGAGCGAAGATCAACTCGCCCTGTTTCGTCGCGACCATATCGGCATCGTCTTTCAAGACTTTCATTTGATCCCAACCATGACCGCTTTAGAAAATGTTGCCGTCCCGTTAGAATTTGCCAACGCTGAAAATCCTTTTGATCAGGCACGCACACAACTGGATGCTGTGGGCCTGTCCCATCGCCTTGATCACTACCCCAGTCAGCTTTCCGGCGGGGAACAACAACGCGTCGCTCTGGCCCGTGCCTTTGCCCCCAACCCGACCCTTTTATTGGCGGATGAACCCACCGGTAATCTTGATGGCAAGACCGGGGCCATGGTGATGGATTTGTTATTTAACCGACACAATGCCCAAAACAACACGCTTTTATTGATTACGCACGATCCAAAATTAGCTGAACAATGTGACCGGATTGTTGAAGTAAAAGATGGTCTGATACAAAACCAAACCACGCGAGCCGCCGCCTCATGACCCATTGGACACAAGCAATCCGTCTTGCCCTTCGGGAACTGCGCAGTGGCACCAAAGGGTTTCGTATCTTTCTGGCTTGCCTGATTTTGGGGGTCACAACCATTGCGGCCGTGTCTTCTTTAAACCAATCCATCTCTGACGGGTTGGCCCGCGACGGTCAAATCCTGTTGGGTGGGGATGTCGACCTGCGTTTGTCCAGCCGAACCGTTACGGATGATCAACAAAATGAGTTTGACCGCGTCGGGACCACCTCCCATATTGCTGAGTTGCGCGCCATGGTGTCCAAAAATGAGCGCCGCCAGCTTGTCGAATTGAAAGCCGTTGATGATTTTTACCCCCTTGTCGGGACCCTAAAAAGCGACCCCCAATTAGATATAAAATCGGCCCTTGCTGACAATGGTGCTTTGGTCGAAAAAGGACTGCTGGATCGATTAAACATCAAAATCGGGGATACAATTTCTGTCGGCAAAGCCACCTTGATCGTGCGCGCCGTCATCACAAAAGAACCCGATCGCATCGCCTCGGTGATTAATTTTGGTCCCCGCGTCATGGTATCTATGGCGACATTGGATGAAACCGAGTTGTTACAACCGGGCAGCGTGGTACGCCATCATTATCGTCTCAATTTACAAGGCAACCTGTCCCCCCTTAAATATGTCGAGACCCTGAAAGAAAAATTCCCCGAAGCCGGTTGGCGCATCCGCACACCTGATAATGCCGCCCCCGGTGTGGAAAACTTCATCGACCGTTTGGCCCTGTTTTTAAGTTTTGTCGGTTTCACCACCCTTTTAATTGGCGGCGTAGGTGTCAGCTCCGGTGTACGTGATTATCTGGACAGCAAAATCGCCACAATCGCCACCTTTAAATGTTTAGGCGCCCCATCCGAGGTCATTTTCCGCACATATTTAATACAAATTATGGCATTGACCATTTTAGGCACCTGTATCGGGCTGATTTTGGGGGCCAGTCTGCCTTTTGTTGCCGCTGAACTGGGACGTGATTTTTTCCCCGTGACACCCGTTGCGGCCCTTTACCCTCACGCCTTATGGGCAGCAGCCATCTTTGGTCTATTAACCTCTTTGACCTTTGCCCTCTGGCCTTTAGGCCGGGCACAAAATGTCCCGGCAAGTGCCCTTTTTCGCGATAAAATCACACCTATTGTGAGCCAGCCACAAACCAAATATAAAATATTTTCATATATTTCTGCGCTCGCCTTAATCCTGTTTACCATTTTAACGGCATATCGCATTGATTTTGCAATTGTTTTTGTCATTGCTTCTCTCATCACCTTGGGATTGTTAAAACTGGCTGGCAAAGCCACTGTCATACTGGCGAAACGAAGCCCCCACGTGAAGCGCACCAGCTTGCGTTTGGCAATCGCAGCGCTGCATCGCCCAGGCACAACCGCTCCGGCCGTTATTCTCTCCCTCGGTCTCGGGTTGTCCGTCTTGGTGGCGGTTTCACAAATTGATCAAAACCTGCGCGGCCAGATCAGTGAAGAAATCCCCAAAGCGGCCCCGTCCTTTTTCTTTATTGATGTCCAAAGTGACCAAGCCGATGCTTTTGATCAAACCATAGGGACCATTAAAGGGGCTGATAATTACAAACGTGTCCCGTCTTTGCGCGGGCGCATCACCAAAATCAATGGCGTTGATGTGGATAAGGTCAAGGTTGCTGCCCAGTCCCAATGGGCGATTCGTGGGGACCGGGCGTTAACCTATGCCCAAAAACCCTCTGAAGGATCTGAAATAATCAAGGGACAATGGTGGGCACCGGATTATCGCGGCGATCCGCAAATATCATTAGATGCAGGACTTGCAGAAGGCTTTGGCGTCGATATCGGCGATACATTGACGGTGAATGTTCTAGGCCGAAACGTAACAGCGACCATTACATCCCTGCGCGCCATCAATTGGAAATCCATGCGCTTTGATTTTGCCATTATCATGAGTCCCGGCCTGTTAGAATATGCACCCCATTCTCATATCGCGGCGGTTCATGCCTCAGATGCGGCAGAAAAAGTCATTGATAAAGCCGTTGCCAAAAACTTCCCCAACGTATCGGTGATTCGCGTCAAAGAAGCCTTGGAATCAGCACAAAACATTATGGATGGCATCTCAAAAGCCATTGCCCTTGCCGCCAGTCTTACGGTATTGGCCGGCACACTTGTTTTAGCCGGGGCCATGGCATCAGGCAGAGAAAGGCGCACCTATGAAGCCATTGTCTTTAAAGTTCTGGGCGCCACGCGCGCGCGCATGTTGTCCGCTTATATGATTGAATATGGTGTGTTGGGGGTTGTGACCGCCTTGATCAGTGCACTGGTCGGCAGCCTTGCGTCATGGGGGGTAATCACCTTCTTAATGCATATGGATTGGTCCTTTTATCCCATGACCATCGCCATCACACTTCTGCTCTGTTTAATCCTGACAATATCCGCTGGATTTCTCGGGACTTGGCGGGCATTGGGACAAAAAGCAGCACCGCATCTCAGAAACGAATAGCCAAGATATAATTCACCTGCAGATTCATTTCCGGTTTCCCTTGCAAAGCTTGAAAATCATGACATATTAAATACAAATATTTCATTGAGTTTTTCACAACTCCAAGAGGATTCTTATGCAATTCGGTAATAACCGTCAAACCATGTCGCAAACCGACGCACGCGTTTCACAATACGATGTGGGTTTGCGCAAATATATGCTGAGTGTCTACAACTACATGGCAGCAGCCCTTGCTTTAACCGGCATCGTTGCTATGCTTGTTGTACAATCTGAGACCATGATGCAGCTGATCTTCGGTACACCGCTGAGATGGGTCATTATGCTCGCTCCGCTCGGTTTCGTACTGTTTTTGGGCTTCCGCATCAATAAGATGTCAGCTTCTGCCGCGCAAATGACCTTTTGGGCCTTTGCTGCTGTCATGGGCATGTCCCTGTCGTCCATTTTTGTGGTCTACACCGGGACAAGCATCGCCAGAACATTCTTCATCACAGCCATCGCTTTTGGTGCCTTAAGCTTATATGGCTACACCACCAAACGGGATTTGTCTGCTTTCGGCTCCTTCCTGATTATGGGTGTGGTTGGTCTGTTTGTGGCCTCAATCGTCAATATCTTCCTGCAAAGCACAATGATGCATATGGTTATTTCTGCCGTTGGCGTCCTGCTCTTTGCTGGTCTGACAGCTTATGACACGCAAAAGATCAAAGACATCTATAATTCACTCGACAGTTCTGAAGTTGCGGGCAAAAAAGCCATCATGGGGGCCTTAAACCTCTATCTCGACTTCATCAACATGTTCATGTTCCTGCTCCAATTCCTTGGGGACCGCAGATAACAGACGCGTTGAATAAAAACAAAAAACCCGATCAATTACCGATCGGGTTTTTTTATGTCTGGCTGTTACCCGACAACCGGATTGGGTGGTTCTTGCCCCTTAAAAAACGCCACCAGATTATCAATAGCGCAATGACCCATATCGACACGGGTTTCCATTGTCGCGGTGCCAAGGTGCGGTAGTAAAAAAGTGTTTTCCAAATCTCGATAGGTCGGGTTTAGGTGAGGTTCCCCGTCAAACACATCCAAACCTGCCGCCGCCACACGGCCGGATTTAAGGGCAGCAATCAAGGCCTCATCATCAATCACGCCACCCCGTGCCGTATTGACCACAACCGCATTGGGCGGCAACAGATCAATCCGATCCTTATTCAAAAACTTTTTGGTCTCAGCCGTTAGCGGGAAATGCAAAGACAATACATCGCTTACTTTTAACAGGTCTTCAGCATCCTTATGATAAGTCGCATCAAACTCCACCGGATTGCGGTTGTGATAATGAACCACCATCCCAAAGGCTTTCGCGCGGGTTGCAACCGCTTGACCAATGCGCCCCATCCCCAGAATACCCAGGCGCTTGCCCTGCAGGCCAATACCCAATAACTGGGTTGGGGTCCAGCCTGGCCAACTGTCCGTGCGGATCATGCGTTCGCCTTCATAGGCCCGACGCGACGCCCCTAACATCAAGAGCAGCGCAATATCTGCCGTCGCTTCTGTCACTGCACCGGGAGTGTTTGTCACGGTTATTCCACGCTTAATGGCCGCTGCCACATCAATATGTTCATAGCCGACCGAAAAGGTGGAAATGATCTTGATACGATCTGAAAACTGAGCAATTAAATCGGCACCGATTTGATTATTTGGCGTGCACAAAATACCATCTACATCTTGGGAGTGTTGAATTAACTTTTCTGCTGAAAGATGTGTGTCATCTGGATTCAAGATAGTTTCAAATGTATCCATCAGGCGGTTTTCAACTTCATCAGGCAACTTTCGTGTCACAAGAATTTTTGCTTTTTGCATATCATGTTCCTTTTTATAGGGTCCAACCATAGCATAAAAAAACGCCGTTCCGAATACAGAACGGCGTTAAAATTTTATCCACAACCCTGTGGATAAGTCAGCTTGCGTAACGTAAAATTTCCATCGCTTGGTTCAATTGGCTCATACGTTCATGGCTGCCATATTTCCCGTCAGGGTGGTGTATTGTCGCCAGCATCCGGAAGCGCGCACGCAGTTCTGTACGATCAGGATAGGTCTTTGGTGGAAAGCCCAAGATGTGCAACGCATCACTTCTATCTTGTACACCGTTATTGAGCGGCTCAAATGACAAGACCGATACGATTGCACGAAGTCTTTCAATTTCTTCCATTGTTTCGGGTAAGTTATGATTTTCTGATTGTCGTTTACTGGCTTCTTCCGCTTGTTTACGCAAACGATCCACTTCTTCTTTCTGCTGACGCAAGGTCTCAAGTGTATGGACACGCACCTCTGCTTGACCCGCCTCCATGCACAAGGCAAGGTTGAGTGCTTTACGGATATGGAGCACGTCATACCCCGGTGCCATACGCACTTGTAAGCGCGGCTTGCGTCGCCACGGTCGACCTTTGCTGGGACCTGATTTTAAGATCACTGTTTCACGATCTTGCCCATCCGGGTCACCCGGATCATCAAATGCAGATATGTCAGCTTCACTGACCATCAACAAGACGGAACGAGCCAAATCGGCAACGTTCACTTTTTTACGATCTGCCAATGCACTCACCCGATCACGAAAATCACTCGAGCAGGGAATGGTGTAAGAATGTTTCAAATTCGATGATTTCGTTTCTTTCGATTTCATTTTTACATCACCTACTTGTTCTTTAAGGTCCACACCCTCATCAAACCCGCTTGCCGGTATCGGCCCGCGCAAGGGTGATGAGTCACTGATTGAACTATCCAACACTTTGAGTACCCATTTCATTATTATGTGAGGTCATTTGCCCCAACGTCAACTACGAATGTTGTTAAAAAACTGCAAAATGCAAAAACCTTCCTAAACCCGCAGGAAACAAGGCTTTATGCACTACCCTATAAGATACTGATTCTATGTTAAAAAAGTATTACCTACATGCGCAGACCAATTTTTAATGTTTTTACCTTCGCAAGATTCAATCGTAGTTAAATTGAAAAACACATTGGATCGAGAATGGCAAAATCAATCCCTTCCAATAACGCCTGATCCTTATCCAGGCTTGCTTCATCTCTCAAGATTTAAAATAAGTTATTGTAATTAAATGATATATTTAACAAAGAGACCCAACTATACATTCTAAATACAAACGTACCGCTGTCGAAACTTAGATAAAATTTTATTTAATTTATATGTGATGTGAAGATCAGCCTTGAGAAATTCATTCTTTTCAGGGCATTACAATAAACAGCTTGCGCTTGAGTCATAAAGACTAAACACAAGAATAAGCGTTGAACACTAAGGGGCTTGTTTCCAAAACTGTTACAGAATTTTTTCTGAGCTCATTCAGGAAAAATTTCACAAATTAAAACACGCTGAAAAATATGGTGCCGAAGAGAGGATTTGAACCTCCGACCTACTGATTACGAATCAGTTGCTCTACCCCTGAGCTACTTCGGCGCTGATGTCTATAGTATCGGACATTTCCCGTTTAAAAAACAAGATCATATATTAAAAAATGGCATCAAAAATCAAGTCTGAAATGCAAAGCTTGTTCAATTGGGGAGTTTGTCGTCAACACCATCGACAAACCAATTAAATGTATCTAGCTGTTTCTGGCTCATCTGCGTCCCGACTTTGACGCGTAAACGACCATCATTATCATAGAGCGGTCCGGTAAAAGGATTGAGTTTACCAGTAATAATGTCCGCCTTAGCTTTCATGACCAAGGCTTGCACGGTTTGAGGGACAACCGGATGAAAAGGTGCAATTTGGATTGCATCCTCTTTTAAGCCAAAGCGGGTGTTTTGATTACCCTGCCATGTGCCGTTAAGGACTTCATCAATGCGCTTCATGTAATAAGGGACCCAATTGGTCACCATGGCAGTTAAATGCGCATCCGGGCCATATTGAGATAAATCGGAATGATACCCCAGGGCATAAACACCTGCAGTTTGTGCGGCTTCAACCGTTGCCGGACTATCAACATGAAAAGTCAACACATCAGCCGACGCTGCAATCAAATGATCTGCGGCCTTACGCTCTTTTTCAGGTGCTAACCAACTGTTGACCCACTGAACACGAATGACAGCATTTTTATTGACATGACGCACCCCTTGGGTAAAGGCATTAATACCGCGCACAACTTCGGGAATAGGGTAGGAAGCCACATAACCAATCACATTAGATCGAGTCATTTTACCAGCCACAACCCCCATCAAATAGCGTCCCTCATAATAGCGGGGCATAAAAGTATTAAGGTTTTTATACCGCTTATAACCCGTGGCATGTTCAAAAGCCGTATCAGGGAATTTCTTCGCCACTTTCAACACAGAACTCATGTAGCCAAACGTGGTCGCAAAGACCAATTGATAACCTTCTTGGGCAAAGTCGTTAAAAATCTTTTCAGCCGCACGGCCTTCAGGCACATTGTTAGCAACACGCACACGCACCTGATCGCCATATTTTTTGACAATCTGCTGACGGGCCAAGTCATGTTGATAGGTATAACCGGCTTGTCCCGCCGTTGCGACATAAACAAAGCCGATCTTTACTGGTTCCGCCTGTGCAATCCCCATGCCCAGAGCCAAAAAAACCGTCATAATGAATAGAAAGTATTTGCGCATTATACCCCCTGACCATTACGCCACGTCTGCAACGTCGCGTGCTTCATTCATGATAACGCCATGGATGGCATACGGGTCTTTGACCCGTTTTATTTGATCAAACAACAGCTTCGCTTGGGGATAGGTGCGCGATAACAGCTTTATCCATTGTTTCATGCGGCCTTCCCCCCATTTGGCGCGTTTGGTGTCCAGCATCATATCACAGTATGTCACCAGCCAGCCAAGAACTTCCGGCCACTCGGCGAAGTCACCGCCTTTGATTTCGCGTGCCAGACTGGGCCGGGCAATGGCGCCGCGTCCAATCATAATGTCCGCACAGCCGCTAATGTCACGACACATTCTCGCATCATCCGGGGTCCAGATCTCCCCATTGGCGACAACGGGGACGTCCACGACCTCTTTAATGCGCGCTATCCATTCCCAATGGGCCGGGGCTTTATAACCTTCCAGCTTGGTGCGCGCATGTACAGTCAGTTTTTGCGCACCCGCCTCAACCAAGGCGCGGGCATTTTCCAGCGCTAAGGATTTATCTTCAAAACCAAGGCGCATTTTCGCACTAAAGGGCACTTCAACAGACAGGGCCGCTTTCACAGCCGATGTGATTTCAAAAAGCTTTTCCGGCCATTGCAACAGGGCTGCACCCGCCATGTGACGGTTGACGGTTTTGGCCGGACAGCCGAAATTCAAATCAATACCCGGGGCCCCCAATTCATGCACGGCAAAGGCAGCATTATCGGCCATAACATGGGCTTCTCCACCCATCAACTGGACATGCACATCCGTCCCCGCCTGTGTTTTGCCCCCTGTTTCAAGTTCCGGACAATATTTCAAAAACCATTCGCGCGGGGCCACCACCTGGGAGACACGCACAAATTCTGTCACGCACAGGTCAAAACCTGAAATACGTGTCATCATATCGCGCATATGAACGTCTACCACCCCTTCCATTGGGGCCAAGGTAATGGTCATTTTCTACTCGTTTTTATGTCGCTGACGGAAATTTCACCGGGTCTGTCACCACTTCCACCTCCTCAAGCGGGCCTTCCAGAACTTGGGTCACTGCTTGTGGCGGGGTTTGCCATTCTTTGCTATCAAAACTGTCACACTTGGAGCAAACGGCCGACCAGGTCAATGAGACATCCCCGCAAGACTGGCAGACCCAGGCCGGATCACTGGCAGCTTGTGTGGCCCGTTGCAACCATTGACGCGCACCTGTTAGGTCACCATTTTCCGTTTCCACCAATTGGGCCATCAAGGCATAAACCCGCGCACTCGGGGCTTCTTCCAGCAGGATTTTCAATTCCCCGCGTGCTTCCCCCCACAAGTCCGCTTCAAGGGCAGCGCGTGCAATGATAATGCGACTTTCCACATGTTTGCGATTTTGCCCGGCCAGCTTTTCTGCTAGTTTCACCCGCTTTAAGGCATCCGGTTCGCTGTGGAGTTTTTGAAACAGATCATACAGCGCCGGGGTCGGGTTATATTTCCAGATGTCTTCAATCACCGACAGGGCTTTGCGTTGCTTATTGGATTTTGCCAACAAACGCGCCATATCCAATGCCGCAGGAACCAAAGCATTTTCAAGCTTTAAGGCTTGTTCCAACAAACGGATAGCCGCATCAATCTGGCCCTCACTTTCTGCCCGGCGTGCCCGTTCCACCATCAAGGCAGCTTTTTGACGTTTGCCCGTGGCCTGATCAACCAGTTTATGTTTAACCGATGTTTCCAAGGTGGCTTCAGCTTCTGCCCATTGGCTTTTTTCCAGTTGTAAATCAAACAAGCTGGTGGCCAACCATTGGGTTTGCGGTTTTAAACGGTAGGCCTGTTTGGCCAGACTTAAGGCTTCATCCGTATCCCCACGGCTTACGGCTTGATTTAAAAGACCGCGCAGCCCCAAAAATTCCATGCCCTTGGTTGTGGACATTTCTTCAAAAAAACGCGTCGCGGCTTTATCATCCCCTTCAAGCTGGGCAGCTTGGGCAGAGAGCAACATGGTCAGGCTGGGGTCTTCCAACATTTCCTGAGCTTTTCGCGCATGTTTGATGGCTTCCCCCGGTTCCCCAGCAGCCACGGCAACCAAGCCTTTGGTCAAAGAATCATAGCCCTTATGGGTGCGTTTTTCTGCCCGATAATGCCCCAAAATTCTCGGGCTGGTGCGCAAAAACCGCCACAAACGATAAAGTCCGGCACAAACCGCAATCACAATCACAGTTGCCACCAAGGCCAGCACAATCGGCACATCAATGATCAACCCCTGCCATTCAATAGAGACCTGACCGGGATTTTCCGCAAACCAAATGCCGATGCCGACAAAAATCAACAACAGCACGATATATTTTAAAATGCCCGCAAACATTAGCCCTGTCCCCCAGCACCGCCGAGTAACGAGAGAATATGGGACTGCATCATGGAAACAGCCGCTTCTGCATCAAGGCGGGCCTTGGCCTGTGCCATCCAGCCTTGGGCGGCTTCCAGGGGTTTACCCTCCAATGTTTCAAATTCTTTGATGGCACCGGCCAGATCACCGGCACGTACATTTTGTTCAGCACGCGCCACGATGCCCAACGGACCATCGCCATCCTGGTTGCCCGGTGCACGGCGGATACTGACAAGGGACGTAATGTTTTTAATGGTCTGTTCCACCCATCCTGCCCCTTCAGGAATGGCAACAGCACGCACAATATCATTGGCAACCGAATCAAAGGATGCCATCAAAGCGGCCTTGGATGAAATCCCGTCTTTGGCATAGGCGTTGAGCTGATCAACACCTTCTTCCAAGGTCACATCCCCTTGGGCCAAAGCTTGTAAGGTTGCCAGTTCACTTTCAAACCCAGAAGAGGTGCGCATCACTTCACGCAAAGCACTGAGACTGGCCACCAATGCCTGGGCATTATCAGAACTGCTGCGCGCCGCCAGACGGGCGGCTTCCACATCGGTGAGACGATTGTTCAGCTCTGTCACCAACTGGGCGAGGCGTTCATTGTCCGCCTTCAGCTGCACCAATTCTTTAAGGCCAGCTACTTCACCTGTTCCAGTATTAGTAATTTCAATGGTTGAAACTTCTGTTTTCAGGGCCGTGACCGCCCCTTCGAGTTCGGCTACTTTATCCTGTATGGGTTGAATATCAATAGGTTCTGCCGATGGTTTGCTTTCCAGACTGTCTAAACGGGCGCTCAATTCATCAAGGCGTTGGTTTTGCGGGTCCGCCACATCAATTTTTAACAGTTTGGCGATTTCTGCCTTCACTTTAGGCAGCCACATGTCTTGTGTGAAATATCCGCCACCAGCAGCCACGGCCACAATTACAACAGAAGCCACCAGCAATTTCGCTTTAAAAGAACCCTTTTTCTGTGCCGGTGCTTTGGGCGCATTCGGCGCATTTTTCACCGGATCATCCGTTTTCTTTTTATCTTCGGACTTCTTATCCTCGGCCTTTTTAGCTTCCGGCTTTGTTGGGCCTGATTTAGAAGGCTCTGCCGCCTTGGAAGCGGGGGAGACTTTGACGTTATCTGCCTTGGCATCCACCACTTTGGCATCCGTTTTCTTAGAGTCGTCTTTTTTTGTTGTATCGTTCATCAAATCGTCCTTGGTCTCGCTTAGACAGGCCAACAGGGCCTCTTGATCCGGTGTTTTGGCGGTTTTAATCTCTTTAAAGCCCGCAGATGTAAGTTTTGACGCAACAGCCGCGCTAAGTCCATAGGCGACCATATATTTTAAGTGATCTTTTAATTTTACCTTTTCAACAAGCTCCACAAATGCGCTTGCCGTGCGCGGGGAATACAACAACACCGCATCGATACTGTGTTGCGTAATCTGTTGTTTTAACGTCGCACTTAATTCAGTTGTCGCTTCAGCACTGTATAGGACAATCCGTTGATATTCAAACCCGTCTTTTTCCAACAAGCCTTTCAGATCACCCGCCACCCGTGATCCGGCGACATGCACCAGCTTGCCTTTATCAGGGCTGCATTTATCTTTGATCAAGGCGCTCAGCGCTTCTACATCACCACTGGCACTGTGGATATCTTTAAAACCGGCGTCGCGTGCTTGAGTTGCCGTGGCATCACCCACCGCCATCACTTTAAAAGAACGTCTTTTATCTGCTGTCGCAAAAGCGCGGACCCCATTGGCGCTGGTCATCAGCAAAGCCTGTACATCCTTGACCTTTAGCTCAGCCAGCGCTTTAGCCCCATCAGTTTCAGGCTTGATGGTCAACAACGGAAAGAGAACCGGGTCATGGCCCTGTTCTTTAAGACTCTGCACAAGTGGTTTCGCATCCTCTTTGGGACGCGTAATAAGCAAGCGCATGATGTCCTCCCCTGTTTTTAAACAGCGCAAACGAGGAGATATAATACTAGGCTTGCACCGCTTCGGCTAGAAAATCCGCACCGGCACGATCTTTTAATTCCTGTCCGGCTTTGGTACCCAACGCGTCTGGATCCGTGATGGGGCCACGCATTTCATTTTCCAGCACCTCCGTGCCATCCGGTTTTGCCAACATACCGCGCAAGACAATCTCATCGCCTTCAATCACCGCCAAGGCGGCGATGGGGGTACGACAGGACCCGTCCAAAACACGCAACAAGGCACGTTCGGCTTCCACACGAATTTGCGACTCCTTGCAATTCAGCGGCGCAAGATAAGCCTGCATTTGTTCATCATTGGCCCGACACGAAATGCCGATAGCCCCTTGGGCCACAGCGGGTAACATGTCATCTTCTGAAATGATGGAAGTGATGGCGTCTTCATATTTTAAACGGCGCATCCCGGCATTGGCCAAAAGCGTGGCATCGACCACGCCTTCTTCAAGCTTGCGCAAACGGCTTTGCACATTGCCCCGAAAGGTGATGACCTGAAGGTGTGGATATTTCGCTTTAATCTGAGCTTGGCGGCGCAAACTGGCCGAACCAATCACCGCACCCGCAGGAAGATCAGCCAAGGTTTTGGCTTTTGGAGAGATAAACACATCACGCGGGTCTTCACGCGGTAAAATACAGGGCAGGCACAACCCCTCAGGCAACCAGGTCGGCACATCTTTCATGGAATGAACCGCAATATCAATCCGGCCTTCAAGCTGGGCATCATCGATTTCTTTGGTAAACAGGCCCTTACCGCCAATCTCGGAAAGCGGGCGGTCCAAAATCATATCGCCTGTGGTTTTGATCACTTCAATCTCGATCACACCGTCACCGCGCAAGTCTTCATGGGCGGCTTGCAAGCGTTCGCGTGTCTCATAAGCTTGGGCCAAAGCCAAGGGGCTGCCACGGGTGCCGATGACAAGTTTAGGGTTCTGTGACATGATTTTGAATCTCTATCTTTAAGTTTGTATCAATTTTGTGCTATCTCTGCCCGACAATTGTGACAGCATTAGGGCTAAGTCCGTGAAAATTCTAGGTATTGAAACAAGTTGTGATGAAACCGCCGCTTCCGTCGTCTGTGACGATCTGGACGGTGACGCCCGTATCCTGTCCAATGTGGTCCTGTCCCAACTGGATGAACATCGCCCCTATGGCGGCGTTGTACCTGAAATTGCCGCCAGAAGCCACCTTGATCATATCGACCGTATCGTCAGTGAGGCCATGAGCGAGGCAAACGTCACTTATAAAGATCTGGATGCGGTCGCTGCCACAGGCGGGCCGGGCCTGATCGGGGGTGTCATCGTTGGGGTGATGACGGCCAAAGCCATTGCCCTGACCCATGATCTGCCTTTTATCGCGGTCAACCATTTAGAAGGCCATGCCCTGACCGTGCGCCTGACAGAACAAGTTGAATTTCCTTACCTTTTATTATTGGTGTCCGGCGGTCACTGCCAGCTTTTGGTGGTTGAAGCCGTGGGTAAATATAAACGCTTGGGCACCACCATTGATGATGCCTTGGGCGAAGCCTTTGACAAATCGGCAAAACTTCTCGGGTTGGGCTACCCCGGTGGCCCCCATGTGGAACAGGCAGCGGCCAAATCCCTCAACCCGGGCCGCTTCAAACTACCGACTCCGCTTAAAGGCAAGCCGGGCTGTAATTTTTCTTTCTCCGGTTTGAAAACTGCCGTGCGTCAAACGGCAGAAAAGCTACCTGCTGGCGCGTTTAAAGAAGAAGACCTCAACGATCTCTGTGCAGCCTTTCAAACAGCGGCCGCTGACAGTCTGGTTGATCGCTGTAAACGTGCCATCAAAATGTTCAAACAGGATTATCCCACAGGCAACAGCTTGGTGGTTGCCGGCGGGGTTGCCGCCAACAAGGCCATCCGGGCGCGCTTGGTGGCGTTATGCGATACGGAACAGATGCACATGGTTGCCCCGCCTTTAAAACTCTGCACTGATAATGGGGCCATGATCGCCTGGGCCGGATTGGAAGCCTTTAAAACCGGACAGCGTGACGACCTGAGTTTTGCCCCGCGCCCCCGCTGGCCGTTGGACCCCGATGCCCCCAAAGCCGCCTTTGCCGGTGGCAAGAAAGCTTAAAATATGTCTCTCTTTGATAAATATAAATCCTGGTTTTTCGATTTTGACGGTGTGATCCTGGATTCCAACAAAGTCAAAACCGATGCCTTTTTTGAAGCGGCAAAAAAATATGGCACACCTGCAGCTCAGGCTCTGGTCGATCACCATGTCAGCCATGGCGGCATATCCCGGTTTGTTAAAGCAGAATATTTATTCAACGATATTTTAAAGCGCCCCGCACAAGCTGGTGAAATTGATCAGTTCCTCACAGACTTTGCGAAAGCCGTCACTAAAGGATTAATGACCTGCGCACAAACACCCGGTTTAAACTCACTCATGTCTGGCCCATTAAAAAACATACCTTGTCATGTCATCTCCGGTTCCATGCAAACGGAATTGCGCGATTTGATGGAAAAGCGAGATATCTTGGGTTATTTTGACAATGTCTTCGGCAGCCCGGACAGCAAAGATCATATTTTTGCGCGCGAACTCAAAAATGGCACCATTCAACAACCTGCCGTTTATATTGGTGATTCACTCTACGATTTTGAAATGGCCGATAAATACGGGCTGGATTTCATCTTTGCCTATGACTGGACGGAATTTTCCGACTGGCAAAATTTCTTTCAAGACAAAGATGTCTTGATTGTAAAGAATTTGGCTGAATTGGCCTAAAATTAAAGCTTAATTCAATAAATCGTTATTAAGTTCTTCTTCAATTTGGTCACGCAGG
>JABXIC010000035.1 GCA_013373265.1 Methylocystaceae bacterium
CCACCAGCAGCGACAACGCCGTCTTCAGGGTACAAGTCCCACCCCGCCAATTGGGACAGTTCCAAAAAGGGCGAACCCACATCCAGTAGGCGCCGGATCCGTTCGCGTGCCAGGAGTTTGCCCCGGCGCACATGGCGTTCATTGGCCGTAAAGCCCCCACCCTGCTTGACGGTTTTGATCACTTCGCGCAATTCATTGACCTGCTTTTCCATCGCCGCTACGTTGGCTTTAAAATCGTCAGATCGTGTATTTATAGAACTTTTTAGGACGCTCATCGTCTTCACCACTTCCCGTTTTTGAGCCAATCACGCACCATGGACAACCTGTCCCAGCCCCAGAAATCTTCACCGTCCACACGGATAAAGGGGGAACCGAAAACACCGCTATCAATAGCTTTTTGGCCTTCTTCAATTAATCTTGCTTTGACCTCAGGGGTTTGCACCGCCTGAAGAAACTCTTCCCTGTCGATGCCGCATTCTTCAGCGACATCCGCCGTAACTTCATTGGTCCACATGGCCCGTCCATCGGCGAAATAGGCTTTGTAAGCCGCTTTCGCAAATGTGACCGCCAATTCTGTTTTGCCTTGATCGCTTAGCCAGTAAAACCCGCGTGGTGCCGCCAAAACAGCCGTAGGAAATTTCTCCGGCATTTGCCACGGTGTTTTTGTATAAAGGGACATACGTTGCCAATCCTTTACACAATATGGACCTTTTAACGGCACCTCCATAAAAGGCACGGACCCAGTCTTTTTAAAGGCTGGCCCCAGCATAAAAGGTTTCCAGACCACTTCACGATCAAAGGTCTCGGCGATGGCATCAATTTCTTGAGAGGCGAAATAGCCATAAGGACTGCCAAATTCGAAATAAAATTCTATTTTGCTTTTAGGCAATATCACCACCCTCCTATCTTGAGCCAACGTTCAATCTGCTCTTTACGATCATTTCCCCAAAAGGGTTCTCGATCTATAATGACAAAAGGCGACCCAAAAACCCCTTCCTGAATGGCTTTCTCTGTTTCAAACGTCAGGCGTTCTTTCATTTCGAGAGAAGAACACCCCTCAATCAATTCCTTCGCAGGCACCCTGACTTCATGGGCAAGAGACGCCATATCTGTATCCGTAGTCGGCGCTTTGCCATCACAAAAGTATCGTTTAAAAGCCGCCTTTGCAAAGTCTACTGCATGGTCTTTATAGTTTTCTTCCAGCCAGTAAAACCCGCGTGATACCGCCAAAGCGATGTAAGGAAACCTTTTAGGGACAACAGCTTCCACACCTAGTAGACGCGCTGAACGAAGGTAATCACGTTCCCCATATTGCCCACGAAGCGGTTGATGAAACAAAGGTTTCATCCCCGTCTCTTTAAAGGCAACCCCCAACATAATCGGCTTCCATTTTACCCATCTGTTATGCTTTGCTGCAACTTCATCAATCCATGTGCTTGTAAGATACGCATAAGGTGAAGACAGATCAAAATAAAACTCGATAGGCGTAAGGGTCATAGGTAGCGGCTTTCCTGACGTTAGCCGTTCAACACTGCACGGCTAATAACAATTTTCTGAACTTCGCTTGTCCCTTCATAGATTTGACAAACACGAACGTCACGATAGTATTTTTCTACAGGAAATTCAGAAGAATAGCCATAACCACCGAAGATTTGTATGGCATCAGAACAGACTTTTTCTGCCATCTCAGAGGCGAAGACTTTTGCCATAGAAGCTTCTTTCAAGCAGGGTTGATCCTCATCACGCAAAGCCGCCGCATGCATCACCATCTGACGTGCCGCATGAACTTGCGTTGCCATATCAGCCAATTTAAAGGCAATGGCTTGATGATGTGCAATCGGTTTGCCAAAAGCTTCACGGTCTTTTGCATAATCCACAGCAGCATCCAGTGCCGCACGTGCCATGCCGACACATTGTGACGCAATGCCGATGCGACCACTTTCCAGATTGGACAGGGCAATCTTGTAGCCCATGCCTTCTTCACCCAACAAATTTTCCACCGGGATACGCATATCTTCAAAAACGATTTGCGCCGTATCCGATGCCTTCTGTCCCATCTTATGTTCAAGGCTAGAAACGATATAACCGGGCGTGTCGGTCGGCACGATAAAGGCTGAAATACCTTTCCCCCCCGCAGACGGATCCGTTACGGCAAATGCAATGAGCGTATCGCCCGTCTTACCTGAAGTGATAAATTGCTTGGTTCCGTTGAGCACATAATGATCGCCATCACGCTTGGCCCGACACTTCAGTGCTGATGCGTCTGATCCTGTGTGTGGTTCAGTTAATGCAAAACATCCAAGTGCTTCCCCTGCGGCCATTGGCTTGAGGAATTTCTCTTTTTGCGCCTTGTTACCAAACTTTAAGATTGGGCCATAACCTACTGAATTATGTACAGAAAGAACCGTACTTAAAGCACCGTCTCCAGCAGCAATTTCTTCAAGTGCCAAAGCTAGGCCAACATAACCAATTTCAGACCCGTTATAGTCAGCCGGGGCCACCATACCCATCAAACCGAGTTCTGCCATCTCGGCAAAAATCTCGGGTGGGAAGGCCTCATCGGCCTCCCATTGACGGGCATTCGGGGCGATGCGATCTTGGGCGAAATTACGCACCATATCGCGGATCAATGTTTGTTCTTCAGTCAGAATCATTTGATTGACTCTATTTCCTACATATCAGCAATGATGTTAGACGATGCGTTCAAAGGCCATAGCAGTGGCTTCACCACCACCAATACACAAAGACGCAACACCGTTTTTCTTACCGTATTTTTCAAGCGCGGCAAGCAAGGTGACGATAATACGCGCCCCGCTGGCACCGATGGGATGGCCAAGGGCACACGCACCGCCATGGACATTGACCTTGTCTGCATCAAGCTCAAGATCACGAATAGCTGCCATCGTCACAACCGCAAAGGCTTCGTTGATTTCCCACAAGTCCACATCGTCTTTGCTCCACCCCACTTGCTCAAGCAGGGCTTTCATGGCAAAGACAGGGGCGGTGGTAAACAGATTTGGTTCTTGCGCAAATGTGGAATGGCCCAAGATACGTGCCAAAGGCTTCAAGCCCCGTTTTTCTGCTTCAGATTCACGCATCAAGACAAGCGCTGCTGCCCCGTCCGAGATTGAAGAGGAATTGGCCGCAGTTACGGTGCCATCTTTAGCAAAAGCAGGGCGCAATGTCGGGATTTTTTCCGGCATGGCTTTGCCTGGTTGTTCATCAATCTCAACAACACGCTCACCTTTGCGGGATTTAATCGTGACAGGTGTAATTTCACCTTTGAAAGACCCATCATTGATCGCCGTATTGGCGCGTTCCAAAGAACGGATAGCGAAATTATCCTGTTCTTCACGGGTAAATTGATAAGCCGTTGCTGTTTCTTCTGCAAAGGTGCCCATCAAACGGCCTTTGTCATAAGCATCTTCCAGACCATCGAGGAACATATGGTCCTTAACCTCACCATGGCCCAAGCGCATGCCACTGCGTGCTTTTTGCAAAAGATAAGGCGCATTGGTCATGCTTTCCATGCCACCTGAAACCATCACATCATTGACACCCGCCTTGATCAGGTCATGAGCCAACATGGTTGCTTTCATGCCAGAGCCACACATTTTATTAATGGTGGTACAACCTGTTTTCAATTCCAGACCAGCGCCCAATGTAGCCTGACGTGCCGGGGCTTGACCTTGACCTGCGCCCAAGACATTCCCGAAGATCACTTCTTCAACGTCACCAGCAGCGACACCCGCGCGTGCCACAGCAGCCTTAATGGCATCAGCGCCTAATTGAGCCGCTGTCAGGTCAGAAAAATCACCCTGCATACCGCCCATGGGCGTACGCGCAGAACCGACAATAACAATAGGATCGTTGTTAGACATATCTTTTCCTTCTTTTTCGTCATCCCGCCCATAAAGCGGGATCAGCATTATTTGGTTTCGTTAAACAATTCACGGCCGATCAGCATACGGCGGATCTCACTTGTGCCCGCACCGATCTCATAAAGTTTGGCATCACGCAGCAAACGACCTGTGGGATATTCATTGATATAGCCATTCCCACCGAGGATTTGAATGGCATCCAATGCCATTTGCGTGGCTTTTTCAGCAGAATACAAAATCACACCAGCAGCGTCTTTACGGGTTGTTTCCCCGCGTGAACAAGCCGCACCCACAGCATAAACATACGCCTTACAGGCATTCATGGTGGAATACATATCGGCAATCTTGCCTTGGATCAGTTGAAATTCGCCGATGGACTGACCAAACTGCTTACGCTCATGGATATAGGGGACAACAACATCCATACAAGCCTGCATAATGCCAGTCGGTCCACCGGCGAGAACGGCGCGCTCATAGTCCAGACCGGACATCAAAACACGCACGCCTTTATTCAAGTCACCCAGAATATTTTCTTCCGGCACTTCACAATCTTGGAAAACAAGCTCACAGGTATTGGACCCGCGCATGCCCAGTTTGTCGAGCTTTTGTGCCGTCGAAAAACCTTTAAACCCTTTTTCAATGATGAAAGCAGTGATTCCTTTCGGACCAGCTTCCATATCCGTTTTGGCATACACAACCAGTGTGTCAGCATCCGGGCCGTTGGTGATCCACATTTTATTGCCGTTGAGGATATAACGATCCCCTTTCTTTTCGGCTTTCAACTTCATGGATACAACGTCAGAACCAGCCCCCGGCTCACTCATGGCAAGAGACCCGATATGTTCACCGGAAATTAATTTCGGCAGATACTTTTGTTTTTGTTCTTCTGTACCGTTGCGATAAATCTGATTGACGCACAAGTTAGAGTGCGCCCCATAGGACAAACCGATAGAGGCCGAAGCACGGCTGATTTCTTCTACCGCGATAATATGTTCCAGATAGCCTAAGCCTGCTCCGCCATATTCTTCCGATACAGTGATCCCCAACAAGCCAAGTTCACCAAAACGCGGCCATAGTTCATTGGGGAATGCATTTTCTTCATCTGTCTTTGCTGCAATCGGTGCGATTTCAGCTTGCGCAAAAGAACTGACGGTATCGCGGATCATGTCCGCCATTTCGCCCAAATTAAAGTTCAAAGAAGGATATTCAACGAAGCTCATAAGTCTTTCCCATTTCCCGAATGATTAAGCCGTTCTGTCCATATGGGCATGCAGATGAATGTTTCATCTTTTCTTTTAGCCATCCCCGATATGCACAGATATTTTCCTGTTTCAAATCTGCTGCAAACTTATTTGACGTTTACGTAAACGTCAACTTATAAATTGTAAAAAATATTCCACAAGGCCCAAGCCCTTCCCTACATTACATCTCCCGTATTTTAACTTTTTAGATTGATGAAACATAAAGCAGCTTAAACACTGTAGATGAACAAGAATCGTTGATTAGACTTCACACCTTATCAATAAAAAAGCCCCCGAAATCATCGGAGGCTTTTAAAAATGAAAAGGAGATGAAGTTAATAACGGAAAGACCCGGACTCTCCATCACGCACATCATCCAAAAAATTCTGTACATTTGTGCGCAATCCCTGACTGGCGTCTTTCACTCTATGGGCTGCGCTCGCAACATCGTGGGCCAATTCACCTGTTTGATTTGCGGCTTGTGCAACACCGGTAATATTGGAAGACACTTCCTGCGTTCCCTTGGCGGCTTCCTCCACATTATTCGCAATTTCGGACGTCGCAGCGCTCTGTTCTTCAACCGCAGCAGCGATAGAAGATGAATAATCATTCAGATTTGAGATTGTGCGTACAATGCGATTAATCGCATCCACACTACCAGTTGTTTCATCCTGAATTTTCCCTATTTGCGCACCAATTTCTTCTGTCGCTTTTGCCGTTTGTTGTGCAAGGTTTTTCACCTCACTTGCAACAACGGCAAACCCTTTACCGGCCTCACCAGCGCGTGCAGCTTCAATGGTTGCATTTAGGGCAAGTAAGTTGGTTTGTTCTGCAATATTAGCAATCAAACTGACAATATCACCGATACGCCCTACTTCTTCAGCCAAGCTAGAAATCTTTTCATTTGTCACTTGCGCCTCATGCACGGCTTCTTGCGCAATTTCAGAGGACTGCGTCACTTGCTTGGAAATCTCTGAGATGGATGCCGATAATTGTGCGCCGGAAGCAGATACCGCTTCCACATTTGCCGTCGCCTCTTCTGTTGCGGCAGAAACAGCCTGACTTTGCGCACTGGTTTGGTCTGCTGCAGCAGACATTTGTCCGGCCGTTTGTTCCAGACCTTCAAGAACGCTATTAATTTCTTTCATGCTGCCACTGACACGACCATCCAATTCATCGGCTAAAGTAAGCAGTGCATTTTTTCTGTCTTCCGCAGCTTTTGCTTCTGCCTTCACTTGATCGTCTTGCAATTTTTTATTCTCAATTGCATTTTCTTTAAAAACCTGCACGGCTTGGGCCATTTCACCCAATTCGTCTTTTCGCGTCAATCCCGCAACATCCGTTTCTAGATTATCCTGTGACAACGCCCCCATGGTTGCTGTCATATTTGATATATCACGACAAATCCGTAAGACGCCAAAGATCGCAAAGAGGCTCAAAATAAACGAAAGCACAATTGGAATATAAGAAATTTTTTCCAAAGTTTGATTATCCGTTTTGCTGTCTTCAAGAACCGCGTCATTTTCTTCTAACGTTTCATTGACATATTTTTTTACGCTATTGCTTACGACATCAACGCTTTTCTGTATTTTTGCAGCAACCGCATCAAAGCTCGCCATCATCTTATTACCACCGGCGGGGCCTTCGGAGACATATATTTGCGCCATTTTCTTGCCAGTTTCATAATAAGGAACAAAGGCCGCAGACATGTTTTGCAAGGCTTTGGTCAATTCAGGACGATCCAATTTTTTAGTTAATTCGATCGCTTCAGCCAAATTTTTATTGAATAGATCGGCGTTTTTTTTAGCCGCATCAAAGCCATCGTTCAAACCATCAAGCCCACGTGTTGCGGAAACATCCGTCAGCCACTGTTGAACCTGAATAACATTTAATTGCAGGTCTTGAGTAACGGTAACGAGAGGCAGAACTTCTGTTTTCAAGACATGGGTTGAATGATCAATTTTATCAAATGATATGTCACTCTCCGCCCCAATAGAAATGAGTAAGCCACTATTAATAACCAGAAACACAAAGATAGATACGAATGCACCTATCAATTTTACACGTATCGTCATGTCCCCTCCAATTTAGGATTTGGCGCTGCATACATTACAATACACACTTGTACTACCCAAAAGGATAAGAACACTAGGGGAAATGTAGATTTTGCTATCTTACATAGTTTTTAAATGGATTTTCTCGTATCATTCAGGAATCAACACACATTAAAGTTTGTATTGCTGTTGCGCATTGCACTTCTTTCCCGCCAGACACACCAAAAACATCTATTTCTGTTACCGTTAGAGTATGCCCGGCTTTAACGACTCGCCCTACCCCTTTTAGATAGTCCCCTTCTCCCGGTGCAATAATGTTGAGCTTATATTCAACCGTCAGCATGGCCTTGCCTTCTGGCAACAAAGAAAAACCCGCAAAGCCGCCGGAAACATCAGCTAAAGACCCAATCACCCCACCATGGAAATAACCATGATGTTGATCCAGTTCTTTTTTATAGGGTAAATGCAGTTCACAATAACCGGGCCGAATGTCAGCGATTTCAACACCCAGATGCTTCATAAAGCCTTGTTGGTCAAATGCCTTTTGTACAAGCTGAATGTAGTTTTCAGATTTGGGGACAAAGTCGCTCATCAGATTACAATCCTATTTTATCAGTTGGGGTCAGTGCAGCTCTGGCCCCATCAAGAATGTTTTGAGGAAAATCTGAAGCACAGCGTTTTTCACGATCAAGATGAACGCCAAAAAGTTCACAGGTTGCAACTACTTCCCCGGAAACGCCATTGCTCATTGAATGAATCATTTTAAATTTCTTCCCCTCCAATAAAGCCAGTTCGGTATGAATAACAACACTATCACCCGGCATCAGTTCTTTTTTATATGTCACATGATGATCAACAGCGGCCACACCGGCATTCTGTTCTTTAAAATAAGAATTGGTGATCCCGATCATAGAAAAAAAGCTCCAAGCCGCATCATCAAACTTCGCCATATAATGACGCACATTCATATGACCCATATGGTCACATTCCCATTGCTGCACAGTACTGCGGTGCGTTAGTTGTGTTTTCATAAACTTTCCTCCAGAACTTTATAGAATCTTAGTTTACGTTTACGTAAACGTCAATAAAGAAGGCGACGAGATATATTGGGATAATAAGACAGTTTGGCGTTACAGCACTTTTGTATTGTTATTGATTAAGAGCAGGCTCTAACCTTTTTTCTGCTTAAGCAGGCTGGAACATTGCTCTTCAAGCGTTTCCAGTTCTTCCAACATAGCTGTTATATCTTGCTGTTGTTGCGATAAAGCTTGGCAGCGTTCTTGAATTCTATCCAAAAAGACTTGTAGCTGTGTGACCTCTGAACGGTCTGTGTCATAAAGATCAATCAATTCTTGAATTTCAGATAAGGCAAAACCAAGGCGTTTACCACGCATGATCAAGCGCAAACGCACACGGTCACGTTGGGAATAGATGCGACGCTGCCCTTCACGAGCCGGCGTGATCAACCCCTTATCTTCATAAAAACGGATGGTTCGTGTCGTGATATCGAACTCTTTTGACAAATCCGTAATACTGAATGTATTGTTCTTTTGTTCACTCATAATGGAAGAAACATTACTTAACCTTTACGTAAACGTAAAGTGTTTTCTTTTACCTTATTCATTTCCCTATAAAAGAACCAGCGCAGCCAGTCCCAAAAAGGCAAAGAAACCGACCACATCGGTCACTGTTGTCAAAAAGACGGAAGATGAAATAGCCGGGTCTGCTCCAAAACGATCCAGCGCAACAGGTATCAAAGCACCTGAAAAACCCGCCACGACCATATTTACAACCATCGCCGCCCCAATAACAGCTGCAAGCTTGGCATCTCCAAACCACGCCCACGTCGCCGTTCCAATCAAAACGGCAAAGATGATACCGTTCACACTGCCAACCGCGACTTCTTTGCCAACCACACGCAAGGCGTTGGCCGGCGTTAGTTCCTTCATGGCAATGGCACGCACCGCAATGGTTAATGTTTGTGTCCCTGCATTACCGCCCATAGATGCCACAATCGGCATTAACACAGCCAAAGCAACCAGTTTTTCGATTGTATCGCTGAACAAGCCAATCACCATGGATGCCAAAATCGCCGTCCCCAGATTGATCACCAGCCACACAATACGCGATTTTGCCGCATCAACTGCTGAACTATAGAATTCATCCTGCGTCACCCCCCCCATGCGCATGATATCTTCTTCATGTTCTTCATCGATAACGTCAACCACGTCATCAATAGTGATCACACCCAACAGGCGCGCATTTTCATCCACAACAGGGGCAGAAACCAAGTCACGGTCACGGAAAATAAAGGCTACTTCTTCTTGGTCAGTATCAACAGGAACGGTGGTCAGTTGTTCTTCCATCAAGCTGCTGACCCGTATGGGGCGCTTATTACGCATTAAGCGGCTAAGCGGAACGGTCCCCAATGGTTTAAACATCGGGTCAACGACAAAAATCTCGTAGAAATCATCCGGCAGGTCCACATCGCCACGCAGATAATCCAGCGTTTCCCCGACTGTCCAGAATGACGGCACAGCGACAAGGTCGCGTTGCATCAAACGACCAGCGGAATCCTCAGGGAAGGAAAGCCCCTCCAGAATAATGGAGCGTTCCCCGATCGGCAGGGCTTCCAGAACTTCTTTCTGGTCGTCTTCATCCAGTTCTTCCAAAACGGACAAGGCATCATCGCTGTCCATTTCAGAGATGGCATGGGCAACTTGATTAGCGCCCATTTCTTCCACCACTTCTTCCAGAATATCTTCATCAAGTTCTGAGATGATATCCGGGTCAAAAGAGGTGCCGACAATCTGATAGACCTGTGTCCGGTCATCAGATTTTAATTGCTGTAGAATATCCGCAGCATCAGCGTAGTGAAGGTCTTCAAAGAGGTCTCGAACCCCTTTTTCATCGCCATCACGCAAGTGATCACGAAGTTGGGAGAGATGCTCCTCCCCCAAACCGAATTCATCACCCTCTTCAATTTCGACTTCCGGGTGTTCGTCTTTTTCTTCGTCCACTTGCGTTTCAGGCGTTTGGCTCACGTTTACTTACTCCGCTTCCCCCGCATGGATTTGCGCATCGATAACCGCAACAGCGCTTACATTAACCACCGCACGCACCGTCGCAGAAGGTGACAGAATATGCGCCGGTTTTGCCGCGCCCAACAACAACGGACCAACAGGCAAGCCATCAGCCGTCATCTTGACGAGGTTGTAAGCGATATTAGCAGAATCGAGATTTGGCATGATCAACAGGTTTGCACTGCCACGCAGACGAGAGTTAGGGAAAATGTTATTGCGCAACTGCTCAGACAAAGCAGCATCAGAGTGCATCTCGCCTTCAATTTCCATATCCGGACATTTCTCCAGGACCAATTCACGCACACGACGCATCTTGAAAGAAGAAGCATTATCACGGTTGCCAAAGTTAGAGTGACACAACAAAGCCACTTTTGGCTTAATCCCAAAGCGACGGACTTCTTCCGCCGCCATCAACGTAATTGCCGCCAATTGTTCTGCTGTCGGGTCGTAATTGACGTACGTATCGCACATGAACAACGTGTCTTTTTCCATGATCACAAGGTTCATCGCGGCCAAAACAGATTGACCTTCACGAATACCGATTACACCTTCAATCTGTTCCAAATGCCTACCGTATCGACCACTTGTCCCGCAAATCATGGCATCGGCTTCACCCCGGCGCACCATAATAGCGGCCAGAATACTGGCGCGCGTACGGACCAGACTTAAAGCCGCTGTGGGTGAAATGCCGCGACGCCCCATCAGGCGGTGATAATAATCAGCATAACTATGCAGACGGTAATCACGCATGATTTCAACAATTTCAACATCTTTGTCGACTTCAAGACGCAGGCCCAATGTCTTAATTTTGGTTTCGATGGTTTCACGTCGACCAATCAAGATCGGCTTGGCAAGACCATCATCCACGACAATCTGAACAGCACGCAAGACACGGTCATCTTCACCTTCAGCATAAACGATTGTTTTCGGATTACGTTTGGCCTGTTCAAAGACCGGTTTCATGATCATGCCGGAACGATAGACAAACTGTGAAAGTTTCTCACGATAGCTGCTGAAGTCATGAATGGGGCGTGTTGCCACACCACTATCCATTGCCGCTTTGGCAACCGCCAGCGTCACATTCAAAATCAAACGCGGGTCAAACG
>JABXIC010000026.1 GCA_013373265.1 Methylocystaceae bacterium
GTGGTGGAGGGAGTTGGATTCGAACCAACGTAGGCGTAGCCAGCGGATTTACAGTCCGCCCCTTTTAGCCGCTCAGGCATCCCTCCAGGGAACCCTATAGTCACACACTCTGTCATGGTGTGGGCGGGGTTATAACAGTGCCCCTACCCCCTTGCAACATGATTTTTATTTTTTTTTACATAAGTGTCATTTTTAAAAATAATTCCAACTTTTCCTGATCATGCAGAACAACAAAAAGCTTTGATTTTCAATGCGATTACATACACATATATTCACGATTAGGCTTGCCAACTGTCTTCATAAAGGTGCACAATATTAAGAAAATAAGCACACCCTCATGAAGGATTGCTCAATAAAAGGAGGAAGTCTCATGAAAAATAAGACCGCCGTCGCACTGTTTCTGACCTTATGTTCGATTTCCCTATCTTCATTTGCCAGCGCACAGTCCCCCCTTGTAGTCGGTGTCTTTCCAAGACGTGACCCGGCCATCACGATAACGCTTTTCAAACCGTTGCGTGACTATCTGGCAAAAGAACTCGACATGCCTGTTCGACTGGAAACAGCCAGAGACTTCACCTCTTTTGAACTGCGCCTTGCACAACAGCGTTACGACATTGTCCATCTGAACCAATATCAATATATCACTGCCCATGAGCAAGCAGGCTATGACGTCATCGTACAAAATGAAGAATTTGGTGAAAAAGATATCAGTGGCGCCATATATGTGCGCAAGGATTCCAACCTGACCAGCTTAAGCCAACTCAAAGGTAAGAACATTCTTTTCGGCGGCGGCGATAAAGCCATGATGAGCTATATCGTCCCGACATATTTGCTTAAAAAAGCAGGATTGAAACGCGGCGACTATCTCGAAAATTTTTCAAAAAGCCCACCCAATGCGGTGCTTGCAACCTATATGAAACAATGTGATGCTGGTGGCGCTGGTGAAATCGTTCTCAAACTACCACTCGTTAAAAATAAAATTGACACAACCAAAATGACCATTCTTGCGCACAGCCAACCTTTGCCCCATTTGCCTTGGGCCACAAAGCAAGATATGGACCCTTCGTTAAAAATGAAAATACAAAAGATATTCATGACATTAAAAGATAGTGCCAAAGGCCAAGCTGTACTTAAAGCCGCCCGATTAACAGGATTAAACCCTGCCCAAGATTCTGACTACGACATCCATAGAAAAATCATTGCCGAGGTTGAAAATGACTGACCTCATGCAAAATGAACCAACGGGATATAAAGGGCTACGTTTTAAATTCGTGGCCGCTATATCCATCATTTTGCTTTGCACCCTTTCAGGCGCCGCCTTTTATGTGTTTAGCGCACAAGAAAGGCTTCTGCTGGATAACCTGAAAAACAAAATTGACTCAATCGGACAGTTTGTCTCACTGGTGAGTCCCGGTGCGATTTACAGTTATGACATCACCTCTCTAGACCGCTTCGTCAAACGGATTGAAGACGATAAAGATGTCATCTTTTCAATTATTTATGGACCAAACAATCTACCCATGACGACAATACTCCCCGAGGGAATGAGTTGGGAAACAGCAAAAACACTTCTCACAACACACGAGGGACCACCCCATGCAAGATTACTGAAGTTCCCCATTAAAGACGGGGATGAAACTATTGGTACAATCTTGATCGGTGTCGACGATGTGCACGTCAAACAAATTGCACGACAAGGTTTGATAGAACAACTCTTGATCTATTTTTTCATCATCATCTTTTTGTCTTCGATGATCTTTTATATTTTTTATCGTTACGTCCTACGTCCCATCAACTATCTTGTGAGCGGCTCAAACCGTATCAGTCTTGGCGACTTTGAAAAAAGCGTGCCTATTTTATCCCAAGACGAGATGGGATACCTAGCGGCCTGTTTCAACAATATGACCATGCGAATCAAAGATGAACAGGCCAAACTGCACCTTGCCAATAAAGAACTTGAAAACGAACTCGCGTTTCGTAAAAAAGCAGAAGATAACCTTATGCTGGCCGCCAGCGTTTTTACTTCGGCAAAAGAAGGCATTACCATTACCGATAAAAACGCCAATATCATAGATGTGAACGAAGCCTTTTCACAAATTACCGGATATCAAAAACACGAAGTCTTAGGTAAAAACCCGAGGATTCTGCAATCTGGTCGTCATACTCCCGATTTTTATAAAGCCATATGGGAAAGCCTGAACTCCATTGGATATTGGAGTGGCGAAATATGGAACCGTCATAAAAACGGCTCGCTAATTGCTGAAATGCTAACCATCAGTGCTGTCAAAAATGATGAAGGTGAAGTTCTGCACTATGTTGCCCTTTTCGCTGATATCACCCCACAGAAACGACATCAACAACAATTAGAATTTATCGCACATTATGATTCTCTAACCAGATTGCCTAACCGCATTCTCTTTGCGGACCGTCTGCATCAAGGGATGATACAAACCCAGCGACGCGAACAAATACTGGCCGTCGTATACCTTGACCTGGATGGTTTTAAAGAAGTTAATGACACCCACGGTCATGATATTGGTGATCGCTTGTTGATCATTTTATCAGAGCGATTCAAAAATGTGCTGCGCGAAGGCGACACCATCGCACGCTTGGGCGGTGATGAATTCGTCGCCATTCTTCTTGATCTTGATGAAAAAGATGATTGCCTGCCCTTGGTCAACCGTCTGTTGGAAGCTGCCGTCACAACCGCTCATGCAGACCATTTAAACTTAAATGTCAGTGCCAGTGTTGGCATCACTTTTTATCCTCAGGGTAAAAACATCAGTGAAGATGAAATTTTACGCCAAGCCGACCAAGCTATGTACAAAGCCAAACAGGGGGGGAAAAACCGCTATCATATTTATAACCCTGAAACAGATGAACAAACCTACGGCAAACACGAAAGCCGCCTGCGCATCGCCGAGGCCCTTAAGAACAAAGAGTTTGAGCTCTATTACCAACCCATAGTCAATCTCAGAACCGGTGAAGTCATAAACGTTGAGGCCTTAATCAGATGGAACCATCCTGAGCAAGGCGTCTTGCCGCCCTATCACTTCCTGCCGACCATCGAAGATAGTAAGCTCGCCCTCACTGTCGAAGAATGGGTCATTGAAGAAGCTGTACAGCAAGTTGCAAAATGGAATGCTCAAGGATTGAATCTCAATGTCAGCATCAATATCTCAGCCCACCATCTACAACATCACGGCTTTATCGATGAACTTGAAGCGACGTTAAAAAAACACCCTGACGTTTCGCCGAAACAAATTGAATTCGAATTGCAAGAAACCAGTAAACTGGAAGATATCAAACATATCGCTTTGCTCATGCAACAATGCGCAAGGATGGGCATTAAATTTACCTTGGATGACTATGGCAAAGGGTATTCCTCTTTGGATTATCTCAAACAATTACCCATCAAAAGCATGAAAATGAACCAAAGCTTCATCAAAGACATGCTCTTTGACCCAGGGGACTTTGCCATTATCAAAGGTATTCTTGGTCTAGCCCATGCCTTCAGGCGCGAAGCGGTGGCAAAAGGCGTAGAAAACCAAGAGTATTGCGCGCTTTTAATGCGCTTAGGCTGTGATGTTATGCAAGGCTTTCATATTTCCCGCCCCTTGCAAAGCACGGCCTTGGTTGAATGGTTAAAAGATTGGCAAGTCAACCCTAAGCTTAACCACTTCACCCGCGTTCCTTTAGAAGACCTACCCGTCTTATTTGCCAATGTAGAGCACCGTCAGTGGGTTAAAGCTATGCATGACTACGTTGGGGGTAAACGCAGTGCCCTACCGCCACTGGCGCGCTCTGAATGCCGTTTCAGCAAATGGTTAAACAATGAAGGAGAAAAACGTTATAGCGATCACCCTGCTTATAAGGATATCGAACGGCTGCATAATGACATACATCAGACAGGATATCAGATTTCAGAACTGCAAAAAGCAGGCAAAACAAATGATACAAAAGACATGCTTTTCCAGCTGGATAACATCCGCGACCGCCTTTTGAAAAAGCTTGATCTGCTGCTGACAAAATAAAAGCCCTTTGTCCAGCGTCACCGCATAAACAAAGGGCTTTTTAAATGGGGCGATTGAGGGGACTCGAACCCCCGACATCTGGTACCACAAACCAGTGCTCTAACCAACTGAGCTACAATCGCCATCAAGGTGGGCGCTTATGTACGCTATGGAACTATGCAGCGTCAACCCAATATTTCAAAAAAATGTCTTAACCGAAAAAGCGTTTAAGACGGCTCACCGCTTCTTGCAAGAGGGTCTCTTGTTTACAGAAACAAAAACGCACGAAATTGCGCGGTCCGCCCTGTTGATAAAAGGCTCCCGTCGGTACCGCCGTGACACCGGCTTCAATTGTGATATGACGACAAAAAGCCGCATCATCACCCTCAAAGCCCAATGGTGAAAAATCACACGTCAGAAAATATGTCCCCTGACTGTTCAAAACCTCGAATCCAACTTCTTTTAAACCACTTGATAAAACATCTCTTTGAGCCTGCATCTCATTGACAAAAGTCTGATAATAAGAATCCTCGAAACGCAATCCTGCCGCAACCGCTTTTTGCAAATTTGGCGGCGTCGTAAAGGTCACAAATTGGTGGGCTTTGGCAATGGCAGACATCATTGCAGGTGGCGCCGTAATATAGCCGATCTTCCACCCGGTCAGAGAAAAGGTTTTACCCGCTGAGCCGATGCGCGCGCATCTGTCACGCATGCCCTTAAAGGTCATCAACGGTTGATGTTTCAGCCCATCAAAAACCAGATGTTCATAGACTTCATCGCAAACGGCATAGGCATCGTATTTTTCAAGCAAGCCTGCAAGGAATGACAGCTCATCCTCATTAAAAACCTTGCCAGCCGGGTTCATCGGGGAATTTAACACCAAGAGCTTCGTTTTATCGCTGAAAGCTTCTTCCAAAGCCTGACGTGGTAATTCCCAATGGGGCGGCTCGACCCGCACCAGTTTCGGGACCGCACCGATATGCCGGATGATGGGCAGATAAGAATCATACAGCGGTTCGATCAACACCACTTCATCACCGGGGTTAAGCAACCCCATAAAACAATCACATAACGCTTCGGTTGCCCCCGAAGTCACCATCACTTCAGTCTGCCAATCCACATCCAGACCATAAAACCGTTTATTATGTTCTGCCACGGCTTGGCGTAACTCTGGCACCCCCATCATCGGCGGGTACTGGTTTGGCCCTGTCATCAATGCCTCAGCCGCAATTCGGCGTACTTCCTCAGACCCATCCACATCCGGGAACCCCTGCCCCAGATTGATACTCTGATGCTCCACCGCCAAGGCCGACATGGTGGTGAAGATGGTGGTACCATATTCAGAGAGTATATTATTTGTCATAAAATGAGGGCTCCTAATATTTAAGGAGGATAATACAAGAATGCAGATCAAAATGTCATTAACGATTACTGAATAATAGTGTGAGGTAAGATAGTTTTGTGACCTCCCCCTTAATTATTCATCTCCATCACGAAAAATCAGTCAAGCAGCCCCAAATATATCGACCCTCAATTGTTTGTAGATTGCCATACTCGAACGTACCAGCGGCGCCAGCTTAAAACACATAAACGCTTGCGCTGTATTACCACCACCAGTGATCGCTAGGCGACGTTTAATTGCTTGATGGATTTGGTTGGATGCAGCCTTTACATCGTCAGCCGGACGGTTACGATCAGCTAACGCCTGCATGGCCACGTTCTTATCTTTCAGAATATTTTCTAATTCTTCCGGTTTACCTTCATCGTTGCACAACGCTTCGATTACTTCGTCATCAAACAGATATGATTCAAGATGACGCTTGGACAACACTCGAATCCCCTGTTCTTCAAGATCAGCAACTTCATCCGCGTTGCGATCATCACGGTCAATTATACGTGTGATCTCTGCACCTGCTACCAGTGATTTGATAGCCTCCATCAACGCAATCTTGTCAGATTCAACGTCATGGCAGTTTCCACCGGATAAAAACCGTACTTCCGGGTATTCTTCACCAAAAATCCGATCATAACATTTGGCATCTACTGCTGCCCCGTCTGCACGTCCAGGCGTTCCATATGGACGTCCTTCGCAGATCACAACATGGCTTGGAGCCATTAACTCTGACAGATCATCCAAGGCAACATTCAATGTTTTTTGCCAAAACGCACGATTTGGAACTACCGGGGTCAACACCTGTGGCTGGTCAAAATCTTTATCTCCCATATCAATGAACGCAACACTGCCCGGTGCAGCAACTTCAAGGTCACGGGCAGCACGCATCATACCAATAGAATGCGTAGCCACCCATAGTTGCGAATTATCCGGGATCAAATTATATAGTTCAGCGAGTAACTTCCCTTGCAACTTGGTATTCATGTGAGCTTCAGGTTCGTCGATACAAAACAGAGAATCTGCATGATCATCCCTTTTTATGATCAGATCCAACATCAAATCAAATGCGGCCTTTTCACCGCTCGACAAGTTTTTGTATGCAAAGCCTTTACAATTTCCCTTATCGAAACGGAACGTTCCATTCATCAATGGATTCCCTAAACTGTTTAGCAGGACCTCCCCAAAAAGGTTTTGCATTGAAGCGGATATTTCATTGAGATTACGATTTCTGAAATCACCAATCTTGGTATTTTCGTCTTCATTCTCGTATAAATCTTGCAAATTACGAGCCACTAATTTTCTATAATTAGCGGAAACATTCCGATCATTATCAGCCAACCTTTTCACCTTGGTATAATCATGATCCAGCTCTGACATATCGAATGACCCAAACTTAACATCAGGATCATTTCTATAGGCCGTGCGAATATGCACATTCGGATTTGCTTCAATAGGCATCATAGCCGGGGGTTGATGAAAAGTGATATTGATCATATCCTTATTTTGTTCTTTGCCTAATCCGTCTTGCTTAGGATGGTAATCTTCCTGCCAGCCATAATGACTTACACCCCAATTCAAATGACACCTAATAGTAATGGCATCAAAAAGTGATGATTTCCCACATCCGTTAGGGCCAGCTAATACAATCAGCTTAGTAGTATCTGGGATATTATCAATCGTCAGGTCAGTGAAACGCTTAAAACGCTTCAACCGAATTGTTTCAATCTTCACAGCAGCACCATATTTTCGTGAATTAATTCACGAAAATACTACTGTAATAAAACACTAGCTTCAACACGCAAAACGTCAGACTTCACGAAGAGGCTACCTGACCTTACCCCAATCATCGAACCAGCATACGAATGGACACACCGGGAAGATCAGCTAGCTCGGCACGGTCCAAGAGTGATAGTGGATGGACCGGATATTGATTCAAGGATATAACGTTGGTATCAGTCATCAGGAACTCACAAGCAACACGCACATCAAAATGATGATGGAACTTAATATTGCTTCTGGCCTGCCTTATCCTGTCTCGGAGAATCAAAAGCTATTGGTGCACAGGCGACGTAACTATATTTCTTACGCCGAGTGAAAGCCTTATAATTGAATCGTTCATTTTTGGCAATGCTGCCTGCCAATGAGTGGCACTGAATGACACATCCTGTTTGACGAAACCTTGGCGTGTCGTTACGCTTCATGCCTGAACATCAAGCATACTGCCAATTCTGAGGCACTGGCTACAATTTGGTGAAGATGGTGGTTCCATATTCAGAAAGTATATTGTTTGTCATAAAATGAGGGCTCCTAATATTTAAGAACCGATCTTATAGGAAAAAAAGAGATTCTGTCATTAGCCATTACGAACAAAAGTACACGCGAGATATTCAAACTGTTAAAAATTCAATTCTTCGCCTGTGCAAAAAAGGCTTTGCTGGCATCAAAGCCTATCGTCAATATGCCTAAGCACTGGTCTGAAATTTTGTCTTTCAAAGGCAAGGAAATTTGTATCTGGAATTTGTGAGTCGAATGATCAAATAAGATATCTGATACATATGAGGCCTCGCCTTTATTCACGAGGGCAAGGTGTGCATCTTCATTACCTTGCCAATAATCGCTGGTGGTTTTATTCATCCCAACGATAAACCCTTTTTCATTCGTCAGGAATATCTCAGTGATTTCCGGGAACTGTAAAGCAACATCATGCAAATATCTTGAAATATCATTCGCCAAAACCCCTTCAATTAAAGGGGTCTTTTCATTATTTAAAACGGCTTTTATCCATAAAGCATCTTGTAGATACATTTGCTTTATATCTAGATTTGGTGCGACCTGTCCTTTCAACATCTCAATTAATTTATCTTTATGAAGGCCAATAAATTTTTCTGAACGAAAAAGCAAATCCTCTTTTTCACTTTGTGTCGCCGCGTTAATATCTTGAGCACAGGTATTCAAAGTCTTGTTAAATTGGTCAATAAAACCCTGATTTTGCAAAATGAAAGAATTAGAAAAATAAGCCACCAAGGGTACATATTTCACAAAGGTTGAACGAAAAGAAACCGTTGAAACATGCGCTTCTTCAACAGCTGCATGTAATGATTTCTCATCCGCCAATGCGTAAGGAATTCGCTCACTATTGAGCAACTTAACAAGCGACGTTACATTAGGAATGGACCCCGCAGTGGCTTGACCTGTTTGAGTAAGCCAAATTGCTTCATTCGACCCCAAAACAGCACCAACCCGATGTGCACCGGGAAGTTCTGGTAAAGCTGAAAAACTTGATCTGAAATATTTCCAACGTTCCAACACAATTGGATCTGTCGCAACAGCAACGCGATCCAGTTCGTGATCAGGCATACTCAATAAAAACCCGTCTATACGACCATTTTTAATCAATTCTCGATTTCGTTTTCGTGGTCCAAGTGTCAATTTATAAGGACGATGAAGCGTATTAAAAATACAATCAAGTGTGTCTGAAACACTCCCTTCCAAACGGGTTTCCCCCGCCATCTGATAAGGAGGCTGTATATACGTTTTCAAAATAACCGGCGGCTGTGCAGCAAACGCCAATCCCATTGAAACAAAGTATATTATAATCACACACTTTAACTTCAATAAAACCTCCATCACCAAAACGAAAAGAAGAGAGGTAAGTATACGTTTACCTCTCTTCCATCAACCCCTTAATCTCCTGAAATATTAGAGAGATTTCACCTCGCTCAGGAAGTTATCGATATCGCGTTTTAGAACATCATTGTTGTCATTGAGTTCCTGCACAATATTTTTTTGGCTTTCCGCAAGTTTACCTGTTTCATCTGCAGCCTGTGCCACCGATTGCACCACACCGGAAACCTGATTCGCCCCTTGGGCAGCTTCATCCACATTTCTGGCAATTTCAGATGTGGCTGCACCTTGTTCTTCTACCGCGCTGGCAACAACGGCCGTCAGTTCATCAATTTTACGAATGGTTTCACCAATGCCTAAAACAGCATCAGCGGCGGCACCTGTTTCATTTTGGATTTCATTGATTTTTTGACTGATTTCTTCCGTCGCTTTACCCGTTTGATTTGCAAGGTTTTTAACTTCACTTGCGACAACGGCAAACCCTTTGCCCGCCTCTCCCGCACGAGCAGATTCAATAGTCGCGTTCAAAGCCAGCAAATTTGTTTGGTCGGCAATATCGCTAATAATCTGTACAACTTGACCAATACTAACCGCAGCATCATTCAATGCACTGACCCTTGCATTGGCTTTCTCAATTTCATCCACGGCTGCGCGTGAGACTTCAGACGTCTGTGCCATCTGACGTGAAATTTCACTGATAGAAGAAGATAATTCGGTGGTTGCTGAAGATACTGTTTGAATATTAGCGCTGGCTTCTTCAATGGCAACAGATGCATCTTGTGACAAGGCCCCTGTCTCCACCGCGTTACCAGCCATTGTGGATGCACTTTCTGTAACATCCCCTACCGATTTCGCCACAACGCCCAAACCATTTCTCATACTTTCATCAAAGTCACGGGCCAATTGCTCAAGCTTTTCATGGCGTACACGTTCAGCTTCCTGCTTTTTGGCTTCGTTGGCTTGCAACTCACGTTGTTCAATCGCATTTTTCTTAAAGACCTCAACTGCACGGGCCATACCGCCGATTTCATCACGACGATCCACCCCTTGAACATCAATTTCCAGATCACCTTTAGCCAAATTACCCATTAGTTCCGTTATACGCCCAATAGGTCCGGCAATGACATTCGTCAGTGTGAAGCCAAAGAAGACCGCGATGAGAACTAAAATAGCAATCGAGACAATAATCGTTGTCGAAAAGCGCGTTAATGCCGTATCTTTTTGCTCAATCGTTAAGTTGACAATGTTTTCCAACTCGTGTGCAAGCTTGTGTGCTGTGTTGCTGAATTTGCCGATCACTTCCCCCGGCAAACCAGAAACTTCAATGGCACGTGCCTGGTTGACCGTTAAATAGTTGCGCATCAGATTCAGTTGTTGTGATGCAAATTCATTTGTCCATGTTTTATGATACAATGCCAATTGGTTCACCAGAGCAAAAACACTCTCGTTTCCCTTTGAATATTGCATCAGATCTTTCATCGCTTTTTTGCCTTGAAGCGCGGCTTCATTATATTGCTTAAGGCCATTACGATCACCCGTCAGAAGGTAATATAACAACCCTTCACGCTGATCATTGAAAGATTCATCAAAGAGTCGAAAAGTACTTCCCAAAAGATTGGCCTTTTGGTTCTCGGCTTCTGCAGATTTTATGTCCTGAATGGCACTAAAAGAGACAACAGCCATCAATAAAGTGACCGCAACAAGGATAGAAAAACTTAAAGTCAGTTTTCTACTAATTTTCATGTGACGTAAAAAATTCATTTTATATACCTCTCCCGATCCGGCTTAAAACGCAGCACGACGACGGGCAAGTTCCGTCAAATTATATTCAACTGTAACCGCACCAATAGGCTGATTGTCAGCATTTGTGATGGTTAAATTAACCTGGGCACGCCATGTTTTCGTCCCTTTATGAAACTCTGCTTCATCCACAAAAACTGCATCTGCCCCGTTGGGGAAAGTTTTTTGAAATTTTGCTTCATCACCTTGCCAAAAATCAGATGTGATTGAACTTTGCCCCACATTCAAACCTTTGGCATCCATGACAAAAATTTCCGTAAATAACCCACCTGAAACCGCTTGTATTTGTGTGAGGTAGCTTGACAAAGGACTGCTCAGCGTTGCCGCAATTAAGGGCTGGTCGTCGCTCTTTGTTTCTGCACGCCATTGTTTATCAAGATCATCAATTACCGTTTGCGGAAGTGAGCCGTAACGTTTGTTTTGCGCATTGATAGAAATTTCAACCACTGGTTTCTTCAACCATTCCCGAATTTCTGCAATCGCTTCTCGATCAATAATTGAAGTAGATGGCGGAGCTTCTTGAGAAAAAGCCACATTTCCAAGCAAAACCGTACTAATAACCGATAGTACAGCGATCTTTATTTTTAACATAATTATACCCTAACCTTATAAAAACCTTACGGTTAAGTTGGTTATAAAAATCAATCTTTTCAACAAATTATTTTATTTTCAGGTAACGCACTGCAATAAAAAAAAGTAAGCCTCACCTATAACGTTATAATCATTGCCAGATATGAAACGTAGGCTTATATGAACAAACACTTTTGGTTGTTAGTTATTGCAAAATCATACGATTTGATATAAATAAATGCAGTAAGCCAAATGCTAGAAACCTATCCATTTGTATCAACATCTTAAAGAGGTTGATGGAACAAATCTATTTTCTTTTTTTAAAAGCATAAATATACTAATAGTAGGCAATACACCTATATAATAAGGCCTTCCACTGTGAACTACCATTCATTCGGTAAAATTTCGGTCAAATTAGATCAAATAAAAAACTTTATTCACGACGCCCAATCGAAAGGACTCACCGTCAAGCACGTTAAAGCCAATATTTATGAAATTGGAGTCGCCCTGCCCACCCTTCATGATCTTGATACATTACGCAAAACAGCCGGCATGATCGGGCTTAAATATACTCAGTCCTGAACGAGGACTTCCATAGCCTCAAGGGCGGCTTGCGCATCCCTATAACTGGATAAGTCCAACTCATACACAATTGCGGGTAAAGGACCTAACGTGCTGAGAAAATCCTGCGTATCCAGATCATGATCTTGCAAATAGTCAAACTGCGCCGCGCTCATAACAAAAGAACGGCACTGCAAAGTAAATTCAGGTTCTGGCTGGAACATATAAGTCGTGGTGATTAAGGTCGTAAAGGTTTTCTTGACGGGCCCGACATTCAGACCATAGTCCCCACCATTTCCTTGACCATCAACCCAGCCAAACAGATAGAGTACTAACGTCTCGCTCCCGCCACGACGGGTAAATTCTGTAAGATGATCCATTTTCCATCGCCTAATCTATATGCAATCCTAAAAATATCTGGTCAGTTTCTACTCACATGCACAACAATATGCAACTTCATAACCTGTCCAAGAAACACCGAGTCGATTGAAATTCAACCTAACCCATGGGAAAACCCTGCCAAACCATCTATTTTTTATCTTTATAAAACAATATGTTAAAAGATTTTCCGTACATTTTTTCTTTTTTAAGTTTTGATCCCAATTATTCCGGTCTAACATGTGGTTCGATCAGCGATTTTTATGGAAACGAGACAAGCAAAAGACAAAAGATACGGACTGCAGCACATCAAAAAGCCACTTGCCTAAAAAATGAGCACTTACTTTAGGCAGATTGGAGGCACATCCGCCCCAAACGGCAGATGAAACCTGATTTTTCTGA